>JAHFGR010000040.1 GCA_023247345.1 Microcaldota archaeon
GTAGTATGTCATTAACTTCTGAAACCGTTACCGCTTTTGAAGATTTTATATCCACCACAATCACCTTTGTATAATTAGGTAGTTAACTTTAGATGAACAGGATGAGAAACAAGTCGTTTCTTTTTTCCACCATCTTGTATCTCGACAACGTAACTCTCCCCTCTTCTTTCTACAATAGTACCATATTTATTTGAATATCGCAAGGAAGGCAGACCCATAGTGTATGCTTTTGGTGTAATTATGACCTTGGTACCGATGTCAAATGTTTTTACAAACTCTGAAACAGTGGCACGGGTCTTGCCTGATAGGCGCCTTGTTCTTCGCGACAGCATTCCTCGTGAACGTTTGACCATATAAAATCACCATAATTCGTAGAATTGTAATTTCATTTTTAAACCTTACTGTTTTTAAATAATTGCTTTGTTTATAAATAGATAGCCATAGGCTAGAAGCTAAGACTATATGTTGGATTGAATTTCCTGCCTATTGCCTAACGCACTGCCTAAAGCGCAAATGGTGATAATCTGACAAAAAAACCTGAATTTGTAATAACCAATATGGTAGCATCAACTAGCTTAGGGCTAGAATTGGATTTGTTCTCTCTCGCTCAGAAGCTAAGAGAGATTGAATATGAGCCTGAGCAGTTTCCTGGTGCTATACTGAAGTTCAAAGATCCTAAAGCGAGTTTGCTATTGTTTAAGAATGGTAAAGTCGTATGCGTTGGATGCAAGAAACGCAATCAAATCGAGAAAACAATTGAAAAAACAATTAAACTGCTGACACCTTATGCAAAGCGAATTATCAAAAAGAAAAAACCAGTTATCGAGATAACGAATATCGTCGCAAGCGCTAGCTTGGATATGCAACTCGATCTTTATCGTATTGCTTACAAGCTTAAGGATGTTGAATATGAGCCTGAGCAGTTTCCTGGTGCTATACTGAAGTTCAAAGATCCTAAAGCGAGTTTGCTATTGTTTAAGAATGGAAAGGTTATATGCGCTGGCGCAAAGAACGAAAACGAAATAAGGATAGTTTTGGGTAAGGCGCAGAAACTGCTTAAGCCGTATGCTGAAAAAGCATATAAATAAATACTCATAATTAATAATATTTGCTGCATACTAATTTTATGAACAGGGCGCTATTATTCGGAATCTTTCTTATTTTTATATTATTTAGCGGAGCGCTTGGGCTTAAAACAATTGCAAATGATTGCTGGAACATTGATGCAAACTTCAATCCGGGAGAAAAAATGCTCTGTTACCACGAAGCGGCGATAACACAAGCAATTCTTTGCAATAAAAATGATGGCGCGTGCCAAAATGCAGCAGCTGACATATGCAAAAGAATTTTTACAGAGATAGCACAACCTAGCCCGAATAATATAAAAAATACGGGCGAAATGCAGAGAAACTACTGCTTAACAGATGTTGCAAAATATACCAGAAACGATGCGATATGTAATGATATAAGTCAAGACAGCTCAGCAATGGATTTCCTGAAAGGGGCGGATACTTCAAAAGAGATATGCACAAGCGCTGTAACACGATTAAGACATGCTGATCCGGGCGATTATTTAAATAGACCAGATAACATTTGCTCTTTGGCTCTCATATTCCCGCCAATTTTATACCTAACCTTTTTATGTCGAAAGATATAATTTTTAAACACTTCTTTACTAATTTTATGACATGAGGACACTAGCAGTAGGCTGGAGGCATTGCGCACGGTCCAATGCTCAATGCTGATAACCCATTCAGAAGATATAAACTAGAACCTCAACAACAAGTCCGCAAACAACAAATTGGAGAGAATCAAACAATTAAAACGATAAGGGGAGCTTGGAAACAGTGCGGAGTAGGCTCAAGAACTGGAGTAATACGTTTCTATCAGAAGGCATATCGACTTTTAAGAAAGATAGAGTACACGGCTAAAGACGTAGAACGATTTTCTATTGTACTCGCAGAATTGCAAGATGATAAGGAATTTGGTTTCAGGGCAGGTATTTTTCTAAGCGCACTTATAAACAATTGTAAAGAAGAAGAATTTGTTATTTTTACAAATCATTTATCTAAGATGGTTAATTATCTAGGTTTCTCAAATAGAAAGAACATCACAGTTCAAGGTAATGTGGGCGGTTTATTGGGAAATGAAATGAGGACTGGAAAAATAACAGTTAATGGCAATGCTAGAATGTCTGTCGCCCCGTTTATGCGCGGTGGAGAAATTCATATTAATGGAGAGATAGATTCAGTGAGCGAATATATTGCAGATGGAATAATTTATCAAAACGGAAAAAGAAGGCCGGAATAAATTTTATTTTTTTATAGTAGAATCCATTATTTCCAATGCTTTTTTTACGCTCATGCCTTCGCGAATTCCCATGTCTTCTGCCCAAGTAGTAGTGGAACGGATTTTTGCTCTTAAAAAGTCGTCCATATTTTTAACGCCAGAAACGAATGCGGCAACATCGCCAACTTTCTCTGCAGTGTCCTTATCGATATAACTGCAAGCAATATAACCGGCCTTTGCTTTTACAACAATCAATGGAAGATTACCAAGGTCTTGCCTATATGCGACATATTTTTTTCCATCGCATTGTACCTCTTCCATTAAAATACACCTCGTTTCATTTGCGCCAGCTTTTTCTTTTTTTCAAAAATCTTTCTATGCTTCGCGCAACTTATGCAGTAATAAACATCAACATCAGTAAACAAGGTTATGTTATCATTAGTTCTTAAATCAGTAGAAAAAACGCTTCGCTTATTAAAATCAACAGCTTTATCGCGCGGCACAGTTCTTCCGCATGAGTCACAATTCTCTAGTCTTTCTCGTCCACGTCGTCTTTTTCCCATAAATTTTCACCTAAAATTTAGTCACCAAAATTTTCTTCAATATTTTTTAGTTTGCCAAGACACATTCCGTTTAATTGATACACTAATGCTTCGTTTAATTTAAATAGTTTATTGCTAAGAAGTGGCCCCATATGCTCCGTAGCGTTCAATTTCATGCTTTTTCCAACCAAAGGATTAAACGCAGGTAAAAAAACCAATTGAATTTTTTCATTAAACTTATAAAATTTTTTTAGTTTCGATTTATTCGGTGGCAGCACAAACCATGCCGGTTCGGCATGAATTTTATTTAAGCGACCCTTAAATTCTACTTGGGGATGTTGATGCGCTGATATTAAATAATCTGCAAAAAATAGTTCTTCACCAGGCCATGCATTTCCATGCAACAGACCGAGTCCCTCGTAAACAAAACCCTCGCTTGGTTTGACATCATCGCAAATTTTTTCAATTCCACCATCATGATTGCCGCGAACAACAGTTACTGGTACGACGCTTTGGAGTTTTTTAAAAATGTTTTCAGTAATTTTATCTACTTGCGTTATGCCTTCCTTAACATCACCAAGCATAATCAGTTTTTTTGCTTTAGTTTTTTTTACAAGCGAGATTATTTTCGCTAGTATCTGTTCGCTCACACCTTCATAATGAATGCCCTTTTCCTTTAAACGGAATTCGATGCCAAAATGAGTGTCTCCTATTATGAGAGCATCCTTATGAAAGATCGCGGGCTCGCCAAAAATGAAACGCATGCTGTTATTTAACCTTAATTCTATAAATAGTTTTGGTAATTATGCAGATTGACAAGCAGGAACCTAAATTTTATTTTCGTCATGAAAGAATTCGAGAGCACCAGGATGAACTAATTAAAGATGTCTATAGCACAGTAAGCGAACAAAAAATTCTTTTGGCGCATGCACCGACTGGTTTAGGAAAAACAGATAGCGTGATTTCAGCATCGTTAGCATATGCGATGGAAAACGATCTAAGTATCTTTTTTCTTACGCCAAAAATTTCTCAGCACAAGATTGCAGTAGATGTGGTGCAAGGAATAACGAAAAAATTTGACATAAAAATTCGCGCAACAGATATGATAGGCAGACGCTATGCATGCATAGACTCGAGCCTTGCTGATCTCGATCACGAAGGTTTTTACCAAAGTTGTGAAAAGAAAAGAAAAAACGAAGAATGCTTGTTTTATGGAAATGCTCGTGGTTATGACAAACTTGGGGAGGCAAAAGCTAATACACTTTTTAATAAAGTAGTAAACGAATATGGCAGTGTAAAAACGCATGAGGATGTAATTAAAACAGGTGAGAAGGAATTTGCCTGCCCTTATGAATGGATGATAAAAATAGCTGGAATGTCTAATATAATAATCGCGGATTATTTCCATGTTATGGTGCCGAGAATTAGAGATTTGTTTTTAAAAAAAATAAATAAGAAAATTGAAAAATCAGTCATAATAATAGACGAAGCGCACAATCTCGCAAAAAGGATCAGGGATCAGTTATCCACTACAATAAACTCTTTCATACTAAAGCGAGCTGAAAGGGAGATAAAACTGCTTGGGTTGGAAAATGCAAAATTTGAAGAGCCTTTTAATGTATGGGCAGACGCCATAGTACTAGACAAACGAGAGAAACTCGTGTCAAAGAATGAATTTGATGAGTTTATAAAATCTTACGGGATGGAAAAAGATGAGGTAACCACGTATTTGGAAAGTATAGGAACTGAGTTTATTGAAAAAACAAATAAAAAAAGCGCTTGTCTAAAGATAGCGAAATTTTTACAAAATTGGCAGATAGAAGATGCAGATAGTATAAGAATACTTCGCAAAAGAGGAGAGTACTTCTCTTTAGCTAAAAAATTCTTAGACCCGTCAACAGCTACAACTGTGCTAAATGATGCGCACGCTTCTATATTGATGAGTGGCACATTAATGCCTTTGGAAATGCATAGAGATGTACTAGGTTTAGATAAGGATAGAACTCTTATGAAAAAATATTCGTCGCCATTTAACAGAGAAAATATGGTAAATGTTATTGCAGATGGTACGACAACTAGGTATTCTAAAAGAGATTTCGAGAATTACTCGACAATTGCAAGAGACATAGATAGAATAATAGAATCTTCTCCGGCTGGGGTTGCAATATTTTTCGCATCTTATGTTGTATTAAATTCAATAACCCACCTCATGAAAACAAAAAACTTATTAGTTCAAAGAGAGAGAATGAACCCAAGAGAAGTGGTTGATTTATTAAGAAGATTCTCGCATGGCGAAGGTGCGCTCTGCGGGGTACAGGGCGGTTCGCTTGCAGAGGGCGTAGACTATGCGAATAATGAAATAAAAACAGCAATAATAGTAGGAATCGCATTGGAAGAGATGAATCTGGAGGTACATGCACTTATCGATCATTATCAGGATAAATTTGGAAAGGGATGGGAATACGGTTATATGTATCCTGCGATAATAAAGGCACTGCAAGCAGCCGGTAGGAGCATAAGAAAAGAAACTGATCGCGCTGCGATAATATTCATGGATGAAAGATTTAAATGGAAAAACTACAAAACAGTATTGGATGATGGTAGAAGATTTATGATAACGAATGAACCAGAAAAATATGTTAAGGAATTCTGGGCAATTGACAGTGGGTAATTATGATTCTGACACAAAAATACGCACCGAAAAAACTTGCTGACATGATCGGAAATGAAGAGCAACGCGAGAAAATAAGGCAGTGGATTTTAAACTGGCTAAACAATAAGAAAAAAAAGCCACTTTTAATATATGGGACAACTGGGATAGGAAAAACTTCCATAGCTCATGTATTGAGCAATGAATTTGATCTCGAGCTCGTAGAAATGAATGCGAGCGATTTTAGAAATCGGGCAGGCATCGAACGAGTGTTGGCAAGTGCTTCAAGTGCTAGTTCTCTTTTTGAAAGAAAAAAAATACTTTTGATAGACGATGTAGACGCTTTGCAGAGTGTTGATCGGGGCGGTGCGGGGGCAATAGCAAAAATAGCAAAAGAAAATAATTATCCGATAATAATGACAGCAACAAATGCATGGGACAAGAAAATATCTACTGTAAGAGTGGAATGCGAACTGCTTGAGTTTAAGAAGATAAGCAAAGCTTCTATAAAAAATATGCTAAAAAAGATTTCAGAAAAAGAAAAGATGGATGTAAGCGAAGAAATTATTGAAGCAATATCTGAGTCTGGTGGAGATGTACGATCTGCCATAAACGATTTGCAAGCGCGCACAAGCAGCAGCAGAGACCGAGAAAAGGATATATTTGAAAGAGTTAGAATTATTTTTAAGTCAAAAAATTATATTGAAGCAAAACGCGCATTTGAAGGCGATGTAGATTATAACTTGTTAAAACTATGGATAGATGAGAATATTCCAAATGAATACGAAAAGGAAACAGACATCGCAAGAGCGTATAATACACTTTCTAGGGCGGATATATTTGAAGGAAGAATAAAAAATTCTTATTGGGCTTATTTAAAATATTGCATAGATCTGGTTACTGCTGGCATTGCCTTATCAAAAAAAGAACCTTATTACAAATTTACAAAATATGCATTCCCAAAGTATCTTAGAGAAATGAGTAAAACGGTTGCGATTAGAGCTATGTTAAAAAGCATAGGGAAGAAAATAGGCGCAAGGGTACATGCTAACAGAAAGGAATCTGCCTTGTTTATCCCCCTATTAAAAGAATTGGGAAAAGGAAAAGAAGAGAAAATGATGGAATTTTACTCTTTTACTGAAGATGAATTAGCATTTATAATGGAAAAGAGCGTTGACGAAATAAAGAATGGAAAGAAAAAGGGTGATTAAAATGGTTGACTTTGGCAAGCTGTTAAAGATCAAAATTGATACTGCTTTTGATTACGTACTTTTATTCGCTTCACTCACTGTACCAGGAATAAGTAACTTTATTATTTTTATGCAGGTTTATATAGGTAGAATAGACTCTCTATCGCTCTTACTATTTTCCGTAGCAATGTCTTTACCATATTTATTTGTAGGGATAATATATTGGCAATCAACATATAAAAAAGATCCTACAATACAAGATTTATCTTTTCACACTCTGATAACTTATTATAGCATTATATTAATTCATCAGATGCTTAATTTATATGTGCCGATGGCAGTTCAATTTTCTCTTTTCTATCAGTATTTTGCTGCAGCAGTTTTCGGTTCATTATTCTCAAGTATTACAACAATTAAGATTATTATAGATAGATTAAATAGGAATAACAAAACTAGAAAATAACATAAAAGAAATAATTATTTTTTAGTTCTAACAAAAAATGCTGCTAGAATACTTAAAATAAAAAAAGCAAGAGGAATGTTTTTAGTTTCATAAATTACGTACAAAAATAAAACCTATAAACTAATAGGTTGTCGCCTTATTAATAAAATACGATTTATTTCTTCAGTTTTACAACATCACCAGGCTCTACTTGCAGCCTATATTTCTGCATAATTTTTTGAACATCATAACTGTTTTCTTTTGCTATTTTTTCCAGTTCTTTACCGCTAATCTTTCTCAGCCTTCCTTCGTCCAATGTCTGTTCCAATGTTTTACCTTTGCTCATCAATTTTAATATCTCTGGGATAGCTGCTTTAACAAACTTGCCTAATTCGTATTCTTTAAATAAATCTGGGAATTTTTCTTTTAAACCTTCAATATCAAAACCTTCTCTTCTTAAGGAAATTGCAGTATTTGTTAATGTTGTAGCAACTATCGTAGCAGTAGTCTGTAACTGAGTAGCTCCCACTATTCTTTCAAAAAGAATAGCATCTCGAGACTTCAATATTTTATCTGCCATCTCAGTGTTGAGCAATTTCAAAAGTTTTTGTTTTTTATCTTCAAGCGACTCGCTTTTGCTTTCTTTAATTTCTTTTAGTATCTTTTCATCTATGATTATGGGCAAGATATCTGTTTCCGGATATAACCTCGCTTTGCCAGGCAAGGGACGCATGTAACTGCTCGTACCGTCGGGATTTGCGCGTCGTGTTTCTTCTAAAACGGACTTTGCAATGATTCGGTCAATAACCTTGTTTAATGCATTTCTCGCGATCAGCTCTTCAGCAACAACCATGACAAATGCATGGCCTTTGTTGATTGCAAGTGACCTTTTTATTGCGTCTATCTCGCTTTCGCTTATTTTGTATTTAGATAAATCTTCATCAGAATGAATAACCCCCTTGACACCTGCGGTTTTCGCATAATCGCTAAGTTCTGTTCCAAATCTTCTTCCTGGCTGAATTTCATGGCCAATCAGGCCTGCTAGACCAGAAAGCGCGACTGCTAAAATAATTTGACCTTTTTGCAAACCTGATGAAATCAATTGTGATTCGGTTTTTGAAAATAAAGAGGTTAAATTCACAAAATCGGGTTTTATTTTATTTTTATCTTTATTTCTATCTATTTTTTTAGATATCTCAATTAGTTCGTGCTGCCTGTGAACTTCGTTTTCAACAAGCAAAGCCAGCATCTTCAAATCCTGTGCACCTTTTATTTCAACACGTGCTCCACCCTCGATGCTTACATTAACATCCTGCCTTATTGTCCCTAAGCCGCGAGCTACTTTGCCAGTTGCTCGCATTATCATTCCTATTTTCTCTGCAACCTCGAGCAAATGCGGACCGTCTTTTATGTCAGGATCAGTAGAAACCTCAACTAATGGAACTCCAAGGCGATCGAGCCTATAGCTTACTTTTTTATCGCTCGATTCGATTATGCCGGAGCTTTCCTCTTCAATTGCGATTTGTGGAATGCTTACCTTGCCTCTGCTCGTTTCTACATAACCATTAAGCGCTATTATTGCAGTGCGCTGAAAACCAGAGGTATTGCTGCCGTCAATAACTATCTTACGCATTACATGGACTTCGTCTACTGGCTTGGCGTTAAGATGCATCGCAATCTCTAAAGCGATATTAAGTGCCTCCTGATTCATTCTGTGCGGTGGCTCCTCGTCCGTTTCAACTAAACAATTGCATGCATTATAGCCACTGTATTCGTAAACTCGATCTTTTTGAAATTCTTCCAATGCTGCTTTATCAAATTCGCCAAGCTCGCTTAAAACAGGATGGAGACGACGCTGAATTAACATATCCACAGGCGCGTTTTCGATCAATTTAGACGGACATGAACAGAATAATTTATTTGTATCTAATCTTTGGTGAATTTCGATTCCGCATTTCATTTGATCACTTTAAACCATTAGGCTTCTCTCGCTCAATTCGCCAACCATATTCGTAAGTAATTCTTCTCGAACCTTTTTCATATTTTTCGT
>JAHFGR010000041.1 GCA_023247345.1 Microcaldota archaeon
TAACCAAAACCCTAAATAATAATACTCTATTGCTGAACTTAATAGGGCTTGTTATTTTCGTATCTTTAATATCATTGAAAATTTTTATAAAAACCAATGTTGATATTAGCGCAAGTAGAAATCCACCAAAACTATCGATAGTTAGAAAACTAAGGGTATAAACTGCCAAAAAATATGCTACCATGGCCAAGATCGAACTGAATAGGATTATTCGTTTCTTAAAAATAAGCGTTGACCAATAGTAAATATAGGTAAAAAACTGAGTTGCGATAACGCCTAAGAAATTATAAGGAACACTGTTAGATGCGAATTGCGGGCTAATTTCCAGGCCAAAAAAGAAAAGAGATATTGCAGTCATCGTAGGATAACCAGAAATAGTGCCTGCGATTTTTGAACTCCACCTTTCTGCAATTACAGTTAATAACGTGACTATTAAAATCGAAACTAAGGCTTTTATTATAAAAAATTCAAATAGCATACTTTGGTTTAATAACATAAAAATTATAAATTGGGCCCGTTGTGATTAGTTCCCATTGACTTCCATTGGGGTTGGAAGCCTCAAGGGGCGGAAGCCCCTTATGGCTTGAACACAAGACCTTTCGATCGCCAAAGCCTTGGCGAATCTTGGACGAAATCCAAGGCTATATCAGTCGAACGCTCCAACCTTTTCAGGAAGCGAAGCTTCGTGAAATATGTGAACGAAGTTCACTTCTGGCTGAGCTACGGGCCCAACTATATCTTACTTCTGGATTCTCATTATTATGAAACCATCACTTACCTGATAGTTTCTATGGTGACGCATTCTTACGTATATCTTATGCTGCTTCGGTCATCCTATATATTTCTATTACCAGAAATAGATCATATAAAGAGGAATAAAACAAATTAAAAATATTAGCTCACTGCCCAATGCTTACATCTCAAGGCTAAAATTATGGTCTAGTAACAAAATAAGTCACAACAAGAATCACAACAATAATGACAACAGCCAATAAAAGCTCTTCTAACATAATGATATTTATATCAGAATTTTTAAATACCTTAGCAGAGACAATAAAATGCTGATTCTATGAAAATCGGTTTGAACAAAGTTCAAATCTTTTCATTTTTGAGGTGTAAAAAATGAAAATCGCCATAATTTCTGATACTCATTTTGGTTATGCAAGGTTCGAAGAAGACTCTTATATACAGGCAGAGAATGCGTTCTTGGATGCAGATAACAAGGCAGATCTAATAATATATGCCGGAGACGTCTTTGATACAAAGACTCCAAAATTAGAAACATTAAGCCGCGCAGTTGATATATTAAAAAGAGTTAAAAAACCAATTTTTGCTATTCATGGAAACCACGAGAGAAGAAGTAAAGGCATGATAAATCCAGCGCAGCTTTTAGCAACAACGGGGCTTTTTAGATATTTACACGGAGAAGCAATTTCATTCGAGAAAAACGGTCAACCATTACAAATATTCGGAATGGGAAACGTACCAGAAGAACTTGCTAGCATCGCACTAAAAAAATCAATCGAAAGATTCGCTCCTAATAGTAATGCATTCAAGATTCTTGTTCTGCACCAGTCAATAAAAGAGTTAATCCCGCATGCAAAGGAAGAAATATCTTTAGAAGAATTAGAAGCGCTTCCTTTTGATTTAATAATAAACGGCCATATCCACGGAAGCGTAATAAAGCTTGGCGGCAGATTCATTATCCCGGGAAGTACAGTAGTAACGCAATTAAAAAAGGATGAAACTTCTTCGCGGGGGTATATTTTATATGATACAGAGAAAAAGAAACACGAATTCATAGAAATAAAATGCAGAAAATTCTTTTATGAAGAATTTGATTTTAAAGAAGCGAACATTAGCGACATAAAAAATACTGTCGAGCAGAAAATAAGAGAACTGAAAAAACTAGATGAGCAAGCAATAATAAGGATAAAAATTAAAGGAACTGCGAGAGAAGGGATAAAACCTGGTGATTTGAGTTTCGCATCAGAAGAAAGAGTTTATATAGATAATCACCTCGATGCAACTACACTAAAAGATAAATTGGAGAAAATAAGAAATATAAAAGAACAAAAGTTATCAGTAAAGGAATTGGCAATAAAAGAGCTAGAGGACAAGGTTAAGGATAAGATAACGTTGTTTTCACCGCGTGAACTATTTGAAAAGCTAGTTATTGGAACGGATGAAACTTTAGAGTATCTAAAAAATGATAAGGGCTAGTAAAATAAATGCAGGGGACAGGAATGTCAGTTGAATCCTTTTTAACATCAAATGTTTTTCTATTGCCAAAAAGGATTCGTCCAAAAACGGTATTCAAAAAGATAACCGTTTAAAGCCATCCACCCATTTCTTTGGGGGTGAATGCTTCAGTCCCTTTCTTCTAAAGAAAGGGGCTATGGCTTTGAACCTGTGTAGGTACTAAACCACGGAGTCCTAAGCCCCGCGCATTTGGCCGCTTCAGCACAACATACCAAGACCGAAGACTCGGAACTGGAAACTGATGTGTCTCTGCCACCCCTGCTTCCCACCTTTTAGGTAAAGGTGGATCAAAACTGCTTTGTTATGTTTCATCCCAAAACTTACTAGTTAATAAAAACTAATTAGTTTAGAGATAAAAATAAGAATAGAACTTTTTAAAAATAAGCTTTTTTACAAATGAAAGAGAAAAAATGGGAAAAAATAAGAAAAAAATTAGAGCTACTTCTTAGCTTTTATGTCTTTTCGCTTAGGCCTAAGAAATACAGAACCACATTTTCTGCATTTTTTCAAGCTTTTCTTATTTCTAGACTTGCATTTTCTACAAACGACAATTTTCATTATTTGAGCATCTGCTTCTGGAAACTTACCCATAGTAAAACCTCATATTTAAAATAGTTAGAATTATAATAAACATATCCTAAGTAGTCTTTAAATAGTTATCCTCGCAACATATTTTTCTAATTGATGCCCTAGTAACTCAAAGCCTTTAGCGGCTCAGTTTTGGGCCGCCTTTTTCTAAAAGGCGGGAAACGGCAGAGTGCCTCTCTTGTAAGGAGGAAGTTAGGAGTTCAAAAGCATTGTCAAAGTTGCAAAAAAACTTTGACAAGTTTTGACACGAAGTATCGTGTCAAAGCATTGTCCTGGCGGACAAAATTCGCCAGCAAAGCTGACGATCTCTTCTAGGGCTTTTTATTTATTATTTTTCCATCTTCGTTAGCAATAGTCAGCTCATTCTCAAATTCGCCATTTATCGATACTTCGCAGGATGTTTGATGCGAAGCAGAATTTTTATTGTTTGAAATAGTTAAGAAAGAAATATCTGCTCTAGTATCTGAACTAATTGATAATTGCAAGGAAAGACTAATCGACCTACTATTCCCATTTCCTAAAGCGCAAATTTCATCTACTATGTTAAAAAGATCGTCTTTGAGAATCTTAAATTTAATGTTTTTATAAGTAGTATCGGCATTTGATTTTATTTTAGTTAAAGCAAATATTGATATTGAAATTAAGCCGAGCGCGATTAATGCGATAATTAAATATTCTAGAGATATTTGCGCCTTCATGCATACTGCCTATGTTATTGACATTTAAAATTATCCTTATCACAATATCCGGAAAGACATTGACCATCATCGCTACAGAACTCGCCAGGCTTGGCTTTTACTGCTGCCTCAGAGCGATTAATGATGATGTCACTTTGAGTATCTAAGCTTTTACCAGTTTTTTCTGTTGTTTTGGTAAGCTGCGATGCAACTAGTGCAACAACTGCAAGAATAACGACAATTAGAATAAGCATTTCTGCTGACAACTGCCCACGCATCTTAGAACCCCCAGATATAGATAGGAAAAGAAGGAATATAAATTTATCTTATGTAGGAAACTCCCTTCTTACCTGGCTCGTAAGGAGCGATCATGCTTCGTTGTACCTCTTCTTCGATTTTCTTAAGCACTTTTTCGCTTTCTTTTGCCTTTTCCTCTAATTTTTTAATATCAATATTAAAGCCAAGATACCCTGACAGAAGATTAACAATATTCTTGGCCGCAGTAACATCTACGTAACCGCCATGCGTTTCTCCCATAAGGCATATGCCTTGAACACCGTGTAATCTACCGATTGCTGGCAATAACCCTGCTGCACCTACAATGCTACCGCGCGCTTCACCAAAAACAACTTGCAATTTTTTAAATTTATTTAATAAACTCTTGGAAGTAGCAACACCGAATATTTTTCTATTCTCATTTACCTTTCCAGTACTATACCCGCCTACAGTAATAATTAGATCAACACCAACGCGCTTTGCGTAATCCACTATTGCTGCAGCAACCTCGTATTGACCGACAGTAGACATGGCCTGTATATCTCCAGTAAGAACAAGTATATCATATTTTTTACCTTTAATAAAATAAAAACGATTATTTATTAGCCTAAGGCCACCCTTTTTAGTCATAAAAACCTGATGAGGAAAATGCGGGGAAAATAAATCTGCTACTTTTTTGCCTTTAAGCTCATCTGACAGATATCTGCCAACAACTCGGCCTATAAGTCCTATGCCTGGCAGACCGACGATCAGAACGCCTTTTTTCATTTTTATTTTTTCCTTTTCAATAATCATTGTTTCTTTCACAAAGTCACCTAAAATTAAACAGCATATTGATCTTTTGTTATTACATCAACGCCTTGTACGGCTCGCCTATAATCACCATACGGATCTAAAGACTTAAAAGGCATCGGGTGCGCTGAAATAGAAATTCGATTGCAATGAAATTTTTCCAGAGTGTATCTCTTGCAAACAGAACAAAAACGCATCTTTTTCATTTATTCACTTCTTTCAAAACTAAGATCACAGGTATTTTTCTGTGCAAAACTTTTTATATGTTCTATTGTAGTTGCAAGGGATTTTTCTGCATCTTTGTAATTGTCGCTAGTAATAGAAATTTTATAACGAGGAGCGCCTAAGTAGCTAATAGATATGCTCTTCTTATTTAGACTAAGTGCATCTTTTATTTTTTCTACTCCATCACCACTATAGCAAGTTAGAGAAAGAACTCCGGATACTTCCATAACTGCCTTTTTTATGTTCTTTTTAGCAGTTTCAACTATTGCGCTTTTAAGACTTGCTGGAACATCAAGGCCATCTATGGATTTTTCATCTTCGAATGCGGATTGAAAACAACTGAATAAATCGCCAAAGTGCTCTGTTAGCAATTTCTTTGCATCTTCGTAGCTTAGCTTAATTTTTGATTCTGATAAAGCGCGTTCTAAAAGTTTTTCTGCCCTTTTTTCTGAGCTAACCTGCTCTTGCTTTTTCCTCTTTTCCTCTTCATTAACGCGCTTTAAAGAGACGTCAACCTGATTTTTCTGTTTGTCAACGTGATATATTTTTACAGTTAGCCTCTGGCCTTCAGAGATAAATTCATGTATATTTTTTATCCAACGCGGAGCAACTTCGCTCACGTGTAAGAAGGCTTCCAAATTATTATACTCTGGCAGGATACAAAATGCGCCATAAGGTAGGATTTTTTTTATTATCGCGATAACAAGTTCGTCTTGTTCTGGTAAATTATCCATTGAGATTAATCAGCCTCTTTGGTTATTTTTCCAAAAATAACTGCTTCTCCGCCAGAAGGCTCGGCAATTTTATTATTACAACCACTGCAATTTATAGAAGAAGTTACATGACTAAATAATACCATTTCTGTCCCGCATTTACATTTTACTTTTAAAAATTTGCCCGCCATATTAATACACCCATAGTTTCTATTATGATTTTAACTCAACCTTTTTATTCGTCCTTCCTGAAAGAACTTTTTCGTGCTTTTTTTTGCATTTTGAACATTCGAGCATGAGTTTTTGTCTTTTACCCTGTTTTTTTACGGTTTTTTCGCCAGCGCGCTTGCCACCGTGGCCTTCCAAACTTCGATTGTGTGCTCTATTGCCAACAGCAAGAGTCCTGGCCTTGCCTTTGCTAGCTACTTTTACTTTATGCACTTCATGATGCCTGCAAAAGGGGCAATAAGTATTAACTTCTTTTGGAAATTTCATATTATATCACCATACAGCAAATAAGATAGACTAATCATAAAAAATATTATAAAATTGTAATAAACCTGTATGGCGTAGGGTTTAAAAACTAAACTAAATTTGCTCTGCGAGATGCGATTTAAGTAGCCAGTCAGCCTCTTGGAAAGGAAGTGTGGTTTCTTCGCCTGTTCTAAACGGCCCATAAACATTATTATCTAAACCTTTATACTGTTCGACATCCTTGACAATTTTTATTTTTTTAATTCTGGCTATTTCGCTAGCTTCGGTTGATAATACCTCCAAAACGTTATCGCGATATGTCTTTACAGTGGAGGAAATTGTATCAAACATTGTTCTTTCAGTTTCTGTTAGGCCATCGACAGCTTGACCGCGTAATGCTAATAGAACTAGCTTTTCTTCTCTTTTTGTCTGAATGGTAATTACTACTTTTTTTATGTTCTCGTACTCTTTTATTGCAAGAATGGATTTTGTATCTAGTGCTTCCTCTCTCTTGTTTTGTAAAAATTCCGCAACTTGCTCATAAAATTTTTCATCTAACTTTGTAAGCGCTGCTGACTCCATTTCCTTTTTTTGAATTTCACGAAGAGAAGAATAAGATAACATTGAGAAAACCTCATTTTTCGAAATATTTGTCGCGATTTTTTTGCCACACAATTGTCGTCGTGCGACAACCTGATTGTCCAGTAGGACAATAGGTGCACGCGATTGTCGAGCGCGACAATGCGCACATTGTCCGATACGTCGGACAATTGTGTTGTTGCTTTTTTCTAGCAACAATCGCATGTGCATTTTGTTCGATGCGTCGAACAAACATGTCGCGACAAATCATATACGCACCCATATAAATATTACAGCGAACTACAATATTAGTGCGCTATATTAAAAAAGCTAACTGCTGCACTTTCAAATTTCTTTCTTTTGGACTAGGTTTTCAAAGCCAAGTTTTTTTCCTTTTTCTTTCTTATTTTTGTCATTTTTTTTCGCGAGTAAGTAGGCCACAGCATTTTCTTCTTTCTTCTTTCTTTTCTTCTTTGGCAATTTATCAGGTGTTTCTATGTTATATTGAGCAATTTTTTGCTTGGGTGTTTCTATTTGTTCGATAAGAAGTTTATCTTTTGCAGGGCCGATTTTTTCCTCGATTCTTGCTTTTTCCAATTCCTTTCTCTTTTTCTCGCTCTTTTCCTCTTCTTCCTTTACAAATTTCTTAACAACAAAACCGAAAAATTCGTTTAATTTTCTATGAACCGCTTCAACAATTTTAGCTTTTCTTGATTTTTCCTCTTTTACCTTGTACATGGACATTGGCGGACCTTCGCCTCCAACAGTTTTCCATTCTTTTTTCTCTTCTTCCAAGCAAGTTGAACAGAGATGTTTGCCATTATAATAATAAACAGTTCGTAGCTCTCTGCCGCAGCGGTCGCAATGTTCTTCTATGATTTCCTCGCTAACGTAATGGTCTTTTCTTGTCTCGCTTCCTCGCTCTTCCATGCGCCTTTGTTCATCTTTAAGATCCATCATACAGTATTGACAAGTAAGCTGGCCGCGATATGTCTGGAGTTCTGATGCAGGCAAATACATTCTACATTTCCAGCAAGGCGTATTCATACCATAAAATAAGCAACTACTGCAGTAAGCAAGACCATCACTTCCGTAGTCATGCGCTTCTGCGCCACATCGAGTGCATTGCATAAGTTAAATTCTATGGGAAAATTTAAAAGTAGATTTGAAAATCACTCTATTCGAATTACTTGCGGCTTTGATAGTGTATCTACACTAGATTGTACAAAATTTCTTATTGCATCTTCGAGCCTTGCGGTGTCATCTCTACTAGGTTCATGTTTCATAGCTTCTTTGATTGGTGCTTTTACTGCGCCCATAAATTGAGCTGTAATTGCATCAACTGCTCTTATTTTTTCTGTATCATCAAATTCCCTATTATCACCCGCATATGCTGAATAAAGTGCTTTTGTTTTTATCACGAGTTTAAATCTAAGATTAGTATTGCCTATAGAATAATCAATGCTACCGCGTGATCCGGCTCTGTCTGTTGATTCACCAAATGTTAATGTAGATTCGTTTGTTTGCCCACCTCGTGATTCTGTTTCTAAATCTCTTTTAGTATGTTCAAATGCCCTTGTAAGACTATCTAAAACTCGACTTCTATTCCAATCTCTAATGCCTTTTCTTCTAATTTCGCTAGCAACGCGGTCGCTTATTTCTGTAGCTAATTCATGTGCTGATCTTGCGTTGAAATATGTTTGTGCGATTCTAAATGATATAGTACCTTTGTTTCCAGCACCATCATCATAAGGAATCGGCGTACCAGTAAATGGCTCTTCACCTCGTTTAATGGTTCCAATATCAAAAGCAACATTATTAGATTTTGGTTCTTCTACTCGAGATGGCGGTGGTCGTGTAACTGGTCTTTCAATCATCGCAACTCCTGCTGCAGCCTGGGGCGCTGGTTGTGGTGCAGGACTTGGACTAGGTACGGGTGCTGGAATAAGTGCTGACTGCGCTAGCGGAACTGTTTGTGCAGGCGTTTGCCTCTCTGCCTCTTTTCTCATTGCAGCAAGCCTTGCATACGCTTCATCAAATCTTGCCTTCTTATACCCATTATAAGCTGCTTTATCGCCTTTTTTAGCTAATAGTTTTGCGAATTCTTCCTTGGCAAGCGTAAACTTAACTATTTCTCCATCATTGCCTCGAAATTCGAGTGTTAGGCTACCGTCGTCATTATTTGTTGTTTTAACTTCATTCTCACCAAGTTTTGAATAAGCTGCGGCTTGCGACCCAGTTAAGCGCTCGACAGTTATCGCATTAGCTCTAAATGGTATTAAAGTCAATAATAACGCTCCGGTTTCAAATGCCCGCACTAATGTTCGCTTAAAAGAAGAATTGTAGGAAGCAATAGACGGATTAGTTTGTCGAT
>JAHFGR010000042.1 GCA_023247345.1 Microcaldota archaeon
CTTCCTTAGTTTCTTCTTTTACTTTACCGGATTCCGTTTTATTCTTAGTTTCTTTCTTTTCTATTATTTCTTTAGTTTTATTCTCCTTGACCTCGGGCTGCTGCGTAGTAATACAACCAAATAAAAGAATAGATATAATAATTAGAGTTACAAGCGAGCGCATAGTAATAAGAATATTTATATAATTATTTAATTGTATCATTAACTATGAGAAAGATATTTGTCTTAACTTTAATTGCCATGGTTTTAGCAGGCTGCGCTGGCTTTGGCAATAATGGTGCTAATGATTCGAACTCGCAATGGTTTACCTCTAATTATTTCAAAGACTCTACGCAGAAATTTGGCATTAATGAGAATACAATATTAAATTGGACACGTGGTATTTCTAAAGACAAATTCGATTATAAAGTTTTAAGCGCATTACAAATGCTCGGCTACAGCTTTGAGTTGAATAAAGGAGATAGGCGAGCGCCTAATGTAGTTGTTTTAGAAAGATTTAAACGGGATAATGGCATTGGTATAGATGACGATCCAAATCGTGAACAAGTAACAAAAGAAACTTTGCTAGCGCTTGATAAACAGATGAAAGAACAGGAACAAAAAGATGCAGTGCTCGCACAACGCTTTTCTTTATATCCAAATACAGTTACTGATCATCCAAACGGAGTTACTAAGGAATTTGTGTCTGCAATTGTAGTCAAATCATTAGAAGCATTGCCAAGCAATTTGGTTGATCTTGGAAGAAGAAATATGCTCCAGTGTGAGGTTTCACAATGTACGGGTGGCATTGCACCAGGAAGTTTTATTTTTCAAAAAGGAACAGATACACCAATACGCTCGGTTCCACAAGATGACAATTTTGACTTTTACAATGTAAGATTTTTAGGTAAAAAAGATGAACAATCTGCGAGCGGGGGATTTTCTTTAGGCACTGAAATACTTGTTACCATTCATGAATACGGGCATTATTTAGACGGATCAATATATGCTCCTCTTGCTGGAACGAAACAGGGAATGATAGATACAAGAGAATTTTATAAAATAAGTTATGAAGGTGTTGATGCACTTGGCAGTCCGCCATTTTACTTCAAACATCATCTGCTTTATTTGAAAGAAGGATTGAATGAAAGCGCGTTTGTTGATAACTATGGTATGGCGCGCGAAGGCAATGACAAGCAAGGCAAAATGCAATATAGATACGTGGAAGATTTTGCAGAGAGCTTTGCAACGTATGTTGCTTCGGGAAAAGATTTCAGAAAAAAGGCAGAAAACAATGAGATTCTAAAGAGAAAATATGATTGGCTAAAGCAGAATGTATTTAATGAAATTGAATATGATACAGACCTACCGAGGATAAGTGGAAACTATGATTATAGATTTGGCGGAGAGCTGAAGAGGCTAGAATAGTTGTAATTTTTAAGTAGTATGTTAATTTCTATTTAATGAGCTTCTTTATTTTGTCTATAAATTCATTTGAAATCTTTAACAGTCTTTCAGCATCTTTTTTAGATATCTCATTCTCTAAAACAGGAGGATAACGCGATTCTGTATAGTACGCAGTTAATTCTCTCCCAAAATCAAGATATTCCTTAAACACCATGTCAAATTTACTTGCCTCGTCAAAAAGTACTTCTAGATCATGGATCTTTCTTAATTCCCAACGCTTAGATATAAGAAACGCCTTAGTATATTTCTCGACTGCTTGCTGTAAGTGTGAAAGCGCGGCTCGGAAAAACCAGGCTTCTTCTATTAGATGCTTTGCAAGTTCAAAATCCTCTTCTGCAAGTTTAACCCATTCACCGATAATTTCATTACTGACCATATAACGTCTTTCCTTCCTTAAGAATCCTTAGTATAAATGGATCCTGAAGAGCAAGTCTTTTGTTAAGCTCTTCAGGAGTTAAAACTAAAGGTTCTATTGGTATTGATTCATGAAGACCGTAAAGAAGTTTTTGAACTTCAGCAAATCTTTCTATTGGTTTCTTTTTCGTATTCTTAACAATAAAAATATCAATATCACTATGCTTTGTTGGTTTGCCCCATGCGTAAGAGCCGAATATAATGATCCTCTCTGGAGAGTACCGCTTAATAAGCGCACCAGTTAGTTTTGATAGTATGATATTTTTTATCATAAAGAAAACTAAGCTCAAATTGTATTAAAAATATATGTTAACGCAAATGGTAGTTATAGTTTTTATACATTTCTATTTAATAATAAAAATACTTATTTGTAAGGTGGTATCTTGAAAAATCTAAATATTCGTCTAGTTAGAACTCCAAGTAGCAGATCTAATCTAGTTGGCTCCATTCTTGCTAGGCCATTAGCTGCTTTACTGGCATTAGCACCATTAGCTTGTGATGGACCGAGAAATCCTCGAACAGATGCAAATGTAGCAACTGCAAGAGAAGAGGGATTACCGTTTGATCATAAATTCAAATCATCCAAAGAAGTTGCTGATTATATAGATGGAGAGATAAAAAGAATTGTAGAGTTATACAAAAGCTATCAAGGAAAACCAGAACAGCAGTATTGGCATTTAATACCTGAACATTTAATCCCTCGAGCTAGCGAACTTCTAGATCTAAACGCATTTGTCAGATTAGGGGATCAAGGAAATGTTACTGTCAACGATGCAAATGCCATGACTGAGGGTATAGTCGATCTGGCAAGGCAAATGGAAAAAAGAGGAGATAATAACGGCGATGACCAAGTAATTTCAAAAACGCTCGAACTGATGAGGAGATATGGTCTTTCTCCAAGAGGAATTGTTTTTATCGCGGATTTCATTTCTGAAAATAGTGCTCAAGATGCAGAACGAATTTTAGAATTTTGCAAAGGGAATAGAGAGGTCCTGGAACATTTTCAAGATGCATTAGTTGCGTATAAAAGACACGGGATTGAAGGCTTAAAGTATTTGAAAGAAATTTCTGATAAATACCAAATTCCATTGAATGATTTAATGCTCGCTGAATGGAACGAGCATTGCAACCAACCAGCAGATCGGGGCAATAATGATCATGAGTATTATAAGAAGGCTGAAGCACTTGTAAAAAAATATAGATTAAATAACGCAGAAGCGAATATTCTTCTTTCCAGAATGGATCACGCATTTGAAGCAGGAATAGAACTGTATGGAGAAGAAAGAACAATAACTACAATTAAGTTTGCTGCAATAGCTTACGATCAATGGTCTGGTTTTGAAAATCTTAGATTTCTAGTTGAACATGGCGATTTATTAGAAGCACGGACAATCGCAGGCGATTCTGGAAATTTCCCGCTTGCTGATGCGGATACACACGGGTTTTTTCACGTTGGCAACAAAAAATATATATCCATGGCAAGACAGATGGCAGAGCTTTCTCGAGATATGCAAATTCCGCTTAATAATGTTCTTGAACTTATGCAAAGACACGGAAGTTACGTTACTAGAGTGATACTAACTATTGCTTCTGATCATGATCAAGAACTTGATGAAGATATAAAAGATGATTATAGAAACCGAGGAAGAGAATTAAATCCAAGAGAAATGAAGCAAGCAAAAAAATCTGAAGCTGAAAATCTTGTTGAAAGGTATGGTGTAATTGCAATGCAAGCAATGAGCGAAGATGCAAAACTACAAGGTAAAAAATTAAGAGAATATGATCGCGAAGACGCAAAATACTTTGCTAGTGAAGCTATGAAAATTGGCGAAGGAACGCATAGTGTTGCTATTACTACAGCTGGAAACATAAAACAAAGAAGAGATAGTCTAGAGGAAACTCACTCTTCTGAATTAACAATATTGTATGAAGCAGAAAGAGAAAGGCGAGAGCGCAACATGGAGCTTAATGCAGCTGTCAGAGCAAGATATAGTATAGTTGGTAATCCACTGAAGTTTTTAGCATATTTAGCAGGTCATGAACCAACACCAGAACCAGTACAACAACCTAAATTTGAAAGATCAGATTTTGTAAGAGAACTATTTGACGAATATGGAATCGAAGCTGTTGAACTAGGTCTTTATCTTGCTAGCCAGTCACAAGGTCGACCGGCACAGTTTAGAGAGATTTTTCGTATTAGTGATCAATTAAATGCGATTCCAGTTGCTGCTAGATTTACTGAACATTATACTGCACAACAATTAATTGCCTTGTTCGAAAATGCACCTATCTCCGTTTTCCAAAATGGCGCTAATAGCGAACAACTTATTGGAGCAGTTGAAATAAGCAAGCATAGCTTAGAAGTTTACAAAACTGCAAGCAAACTAGCAGAAAGATTTCGTGACGATTCAATATGGAGAAACGAGGTAAAGAGCGAAACAGAAGACGGATACTTAATAGTCGGTGGCGCTTTAGATCACTATGACATCTATTGGACAGCGCGCGCAATAATTGAATTCAGCGAGGCTAACGTCAGATCATTCTTAGATAGAGAAGGAAGAAACCTGCCTGATGGCGAAACGCTTTATCGAATGATGAAGTCTTTAGGAACCTAGACTAATTTCTTGTAATTAATTATATCATTTGTCGTTATTACCCTAATTTTATCTTGTTTTTGAAAATGTTGGTCATTGCTCCAGATTATTGCAGGTTTAGCAAGCGCTGCAGCAATGAAAGGAACATCGTTTTTATGAATATGCCCAATAATTTTGTCCGCTTCTTCTGCATAATCTAGTAGTTCTTCATTTTTAATTACATCTATATATTTGAAAAGGGTTATTAATTTCATATTAAATTCTTCTTGCGGCATCTTTGTCTTTTCCAAAACAATTTTTTTGTTTCTGAGAACTTCATCAAAAGATTGTTCTGGATAGTAAAATAAAACATTTGAAGAAATTATCAAGTGTCTGGTGAGAGAATCTTTAATTATGGCAGATAGAATGATGTTTGTATCTATGATTACATTCATAACAAGCCCAGTTTTTTTGCTACATTCCTATCTATTTTATCAGCCAACTCCTGAATATCCTTATCGGTTAAGTTATTCCTGCTACTGATTTTATCTAATAATTCTATGTCTTTGAGCCTTTGCTCTATTATATTCCTTATTGCAGCGCTCCAGCTTACCTCATCGTGTTCTTTCATCTTTTTGTGCAGTTCTTTTGGCAAAGCAATTGTTACATTCACTGTTTCCATAATCTCACCCAGTGTAAATATGTGAAAGCACTTATTTAATCCTTTCGATTCAATTAGAGAAGGAAGAAACCTGCCTGATGGCGAAACGCTTTATAAAATGATGAAACAAAACTAAACATAATCCTCGTGGCTTGCCCATTCGGCTTCTACTTTTTTTCTAAAATGCGCAATACCTTCAATTACATCTTGCACTCGCTCTACTGCTTGCCCGCGATCATGTTTTAAAGGCCATTCAACAGCAAAATTATGACTAATAGGACGATCGTCGCTTTGTCCTTCTTCTGGTTCTGTATGATATAATATAAATCCAACAATATCAGGGCCACCAATAGTTACTTCTACAATGCCTTGCCCGCCACCAAACCGATTGCATGCTATGGTAAGCCTGCGGTCTATAATACCACGCTCTTCTGTTTCAGCTATCTTAACTGATTCGATAGGCAGTTCAGTGATTTGCCCATCAATGAGAAAACGTTCTTCACCATGTGAATTCTGGAAAACAGTAATAGGCATGCGAATATTGAGCTCTTTATACAGCTCGCCGTTCAAACTCACTGCAACCAGCAAAACCTCTTCAAAGTCAGTTTCAAGCCCAACATCTATGATTCTATGGCCTCTTCCAAGAACAGATGCAACGCGACCCGCAACCTCGAAATCTTCAGATACTCTGAAAAGTTCATATGGCGGCTTGGCCTTTTGTAAGCGTAGATCGCTCAAAAGAAGATTCTTGAAATTTTTATGTCTTAAAGCAGAGTTTGCTTTTTCTTGGAATGCTGCTAGGGAAGGTATTCTATCTAATTTAACTAGATTTGATCTGTTATGGCTGAGAGTAAAATCTCGCTCGCCATGCATTGGCACGTATTTTAAACGCGTACCCATTTCCAATTTCATCCCCTCTAATATCCATATTTATCCATATTAATTTTTAAATGCAATAGACAAATAGATCTAGTCCATTGGATAAAAAATGGTATACCCCATAACTGAAAACAGGAAACTGAAAATTATTTAGCTACACCCAGTAGTCTCACCACAATCTACGCAAACTGCGCATGAGCCATTCTGCTTAACACGCATGCTTCCGCATCTGCCACATTGCTCGCCCGTGTATCCTTGTACTTTCGCTTCCATAATTTTATCTAGCTCGGAATCGAGCGTGTCTTTTGATTTTGATGTTATTGAGGAAGACGATTCTTTTTTATCTCTTTTATTTTCTGCTTTAACAGGCAAAGTAGGCTTGATCGTAAGGTCTTTTTCAGTAGTATCTATCCCACTGCCTTCCTTACCTCGCTTGCCTTCGTTTTCTTCTTTATCTTCCTTTTCCTCTTTGTTTTCATCGACCACGTGCACCAAATCTTTCCTGTTAAGATATTCGTATGCAAGTAGCCTAAACACATAATCGACAATAGATGTCGAATGCTTTATGTTATCATGCCCGCTTACAATACCAGACGGTTCAAATCGAGTAAATGTAAATGTATCTACAAATTCTTCAAGTGGCACACCATATTGCAGCCCTTTGCTTACAGCTATTGCAAAACAATTAAGCAAGCTTCTGTAACCAGCGCCTTCTTTGTAAGAATCCACAAATACCTCGCCTAAATCGCCATTCGGATACTCGCCGGTGCGAACGTATATCTTCTGCCCACCAACGCGCGCTTCTTGTACAAAACCATCTCGCTTACCCGGCAGTTTTCTTCTCATGCCCCTGATTAGCACATCGTGCATTTCTTTTGCACCAACTGTTTCATCTATGTCTTCGCCACTGCCAACCAAAGACATCAATTCGCTTTCTTCTTCGACTTGCGAATTAAGCGGTTGGCTAAGTTTGCTGCCATCGCGATAAAGCGCCATGCATTTTACCATTAATTTGTAAGACTGATTGTATACCTCTTTTACCTCTTCTATTGTCGCCTCGTTCGGCATATTTATTGTTTTGGAAATGGCACCGCTAATAAATGGCTGAACTGCACCCATCATCTTAACATGCGCCATGTGATTTATGTAGCGCTTTCCGTATTTGCCGCATCTGTTTGCGCAATCAAATATGGCATAATTTTCTTCTTTAAGATGAGGTGCTCCTTCGATTGTCATCGTACCGCATACATAGTCGTTCGCTTTTCTTATTTCCTCGCTACTAAAGCCAAGCGCATTTAGCACATCAAATTTTGGATCGTCCAACTGCTCTTTTTTCATCCCGAGTCTGACGCAGAACTCCTCGCCTAAAGTAAACTTATTGAAAACAAATTTCAAATCAAATGCATTCGGAAGCAGTGCTTCTATTGCTTGTAATTTCTCTTCTGTAAATCCTTTTGATTTTAATGCCTCGGAATTTATGTACGGACAACCGTTAAGCGTTCCGTGACCTTTGCAGTATTCTATTATCTCTTTTATATGCTGATTACTATAGCCTAGTTTTCTAAGCGCTTTTTCAACTGATTGATTAACAATCTTGAAATACCCGCCGCCAGCAAGTTTTTTGAATTTAACAATTGCAAAATCAGGTTCTACACCAGTTGTATCGCAATCCATTACAAGACCTATAGTTCCCGTAGGTGCGATTACTGTGACCTGCGCGTTTCTGTAACCATGCTTCTCGCCGCTGCTCAGCGCACGATCCCAGCAATCACGAGCTGTTTCTAATAAATATTCTGGACAATAAGAAGGATTTATTCCGGTTGGTTTTACTGTTAGCCGCTCATATTCTTGCGGAGATGCATTATATGCTGCTCTTCTGTGGTTTCTTATTATTCTGAGCATGTGTTCTGCATTTCTATTATAAGCAGGAAATGACCCAAAGCAACCTGCCATCTCAGCGCTTGTTGCATAGCTTTCTCCGCATAAAATTGATGTTAATGCACCTGCAATTGCAAGAGCTTGCGGACTATCATATGGAATTCCTAAGACCATTAGCATAGTCCCTAAGTTCGCATACCCAAGCCCGAGCGTTCTAAACTCATAACTTCTTTGCGCAATTTCTTTACTCGGGAATTGGGCCATTAATACGGATATTTCTAGTACTACTGTCCATAACCGTGAGGCGTGCTTAAATGATTCTACATCGAACTTGCCCGTTTCTTCATCTAAAAATTTCATTAGATTTATGCTTGCTAGGTTGCAAGCAGTATCATTTAGAAATACATACTCACTGCAAGGGTTAGTCGCGTATATTTTTCCATCTGTAGGACATGTGTGCCATTCGTTTATATGATCATCAAATTGTATTCCTGGATCAGCAGAAGACCAAGCAGCATAAGCAATCCTATCCCATAAATCTCTTGCGTTTGTTGTTTTTACTACTTGACCACTTGTACGGCCAACAAGATTCCATTTCTCGTGGTTATTTACAGCGTCCATGAATTTGTTCGGTATTCTTATGCTATTGTTGCTGTTCTGTCCGCTTACTGTCAGATACGCCTCGCCTTCGTAGTGCGTATCATAAACTGGAAAATCTATGCTCGATTTGCCCTGCTCAACAAGTTTAAGCACGCGAGAAACATAACTGAATGGAACGTTTCTAGAAAGCGCTTTTATGATTGCCCGCCTCAGTTCTTGGTTTTGTTTCCAGTCTGTTGTTTTTTGTTT
>JAHFGR010000043.1 GCA_023247345.1 Microcaldota archaeon
ATGCTTTATTGCGGATGGGCAGGAATCTCTTCAGGCATAAATCCTTATCTTTCATTGGAGGTCGAACGCGCTGGCATTGAGCTCGAATCTTACCAGGGGATAATTTCTTCTTTGTATGCTCAAAATTTCTTTGTTTCAGAAATATCCTTTAAGTTCGCGCCAATGTTGCTTGCCTTGGGAATAGTTGCAAGAACATTTTTCTTTAGCAGAAAATTGGGTGGATTACTAATTGCAACTGCAATCGGCGTAATGTTCATTTTCCCTGCAATGTATGTTTTTGATTGGTTTAGCTTAAACGTAACTTTGTATGGAGATCGCACGCTTGCTCCGCCTGATAATCCTCCGGTTTGCCCTGCCGAGTGCAAAATTCCTACTCCAATGGGTTATGATGAAACTTCGAGCACTCACATATTCAATACAACATCTGAACTTGTTAATGCTGGTTTCGGCGCAGACGATGCACAAAAAATTAAAAACGGAACAGTAAGAGACATTAATCGCGTTGTCTCTTGTCAATATTTAGCAAATCATGCTCCTGGGCCAGTGGTAACTTCCGGACTGCCTCCAGACACCACGTGTCCAACTGCATGTAGAGATATTCCTTACCCGCAGGAATCTCCTCTTTGTTCTTCTCCATTTACACAACAAGCATGTGCTGCATTACCAACAGAATGCAAGGTGTCTCGTGTTATTCAGAATCCGGATCCTGATCTAGTAGCGCAATGTCCGCAAGCATGCAAAGTCATTCCTGCGCTTAATCCAACTTGCGGCGCAGGGCCAGATCCTACTTCATTATATTGTAGTTTTGTAAGTTATAACTGTAAAGTTGCATTAATAGATGATCTTAGTTGGAAACCAGATCAATGCGATGATACAGCTAGTCTTTGTGGTTTGCATGCCAGTTTAAACGCTCGAGAATCTTGTAATTATATTCTTCCTTCTACAGGTGATGATTGTGATATCGGATGCAGTGGCTGCCCGGCAGAATGCAGGATATTAAATGCAGAATCACACGGCGAGTTGTTGCCAGTACAATGTTACACTCATATTGCCGATTGTCAAAAGCCTAGTTGTTCAAGCGTTTGCAAAGTAGATGCCAATGCATTGGATGCTAAACCAGGTTGTGCGCCTTCTCCAATTGTTAGGATAGCAAATAACGATGTTAATAACTGCGCATTATCTCCTCCATCATGTAGAATAAGAGGATACTCTTATCCTGGAGATATCAACCAGTATGTTTGTAAAGATAACAAAACATTATTCGAAACCTCGAGTGCTACGTGCAAGTCAGGTGCGTGTGGTGTAGTTGCGCCATTAACCAGCGATGCTTGCAAGCCATTTGATCCAAATTCAGCAGACGCTTCGCAATGTAAAAAATGTCCTTTATCATGCAGATTTAAATCCGGAAATCCAGATCCAAATTGCAAAGATTTCTCAGTAGATCAGGTGCTTGATCTGTCAACTCTGGATTGCTCTTTGCAGGCATGTCCTGATTCCTGTAGAATAAATCCGCCGCCGGTCAGCGATACATGCAAGGCGTTTGATTACAAGCCATGCGACCTCTGTCCGCTTCGTTGTCGTGTTACGTTGCCAGACGGAGGCTTGCCTTCAGGTTGTCCGAGTTATTGTTCAAGTATCTATTGCCCAGCATCTCAATGCAAACAAGCGATTCCAACAACACCATGTCAGCAGTGCGTTGGTGTTGAACAAAGTTATATTTATAATCCGCCTGTAAGAAAAAATTGTCCACAGCTTTGCGGAGAAGCACCAAGTGGCGCTGTTACCGGTACATCGCCTGGCGAATTCGCTAAAAAATCCAGCGAAGGCATGGTAGGCAAGGAGGATATTAAGAATATAAGCAAAATGATGCTGCCTGCTTACTTGCTTCCGTTGCTTAACATTCTTGTCACTGTGATGTTCATCAAATCCGTTTCACCTATGCTTGGTGGGGATATAGAAATTCCAGGATTGCCAAAAATATTATGATTTGAAAATAGAAATAGAAGAATTTATGCTCGTGATGTAATGAAAAAAACATTTATCAGTTTGTTGTTCTTGATTCTAATTGCGCCAGTTGTATTTGCAGAAGGTGCTAATTGGCCTATAATAACTGGCCTTGGCCTTGTCATCGCAATTACAATTCTCGCTCTCATGTATGCGCTTGGCCATGGCTTTAACATAAATGAGCTTAAAGTTCTTGCAACTGAAGAATTTTATCAAGTGCTTGTCACAATTGTAATTCTCGGCGGTTTTACTGCGATATCTTCGGTATCAAACGAAATTTCGAGCGGCCTTTCTACATCATTAGGCATAAGCGCCGGTTCAAATATGCAAGATGCAGCATTGCAGATGGTTAACGAAAATCTTGACAATCTAGGTACGGTTGAAGTTAACATCAGAGATTTTGCTACTGGGACTAACAGGGAAGGATCAAAATCTGCATTTTGCGCTCTTATGGGAACTAGTATAAATATTGCAGGCTGCGGCGCATTTAGACAACTGAGTGCGCCTGTTGCTATTGTTTCTTCTGCTTTGTCAGTTGGTGCTGCGGAATTACAATCTCTGTCATCTTTGCTTAGTTTTGGACAGCAGTACGCGCTAACATTCTTATTACCCCTGGGAGTTTTCCTGAGATCATTTAAATTTACGCGCGGTGCCGGTGGTCTGTTCCTTGGTCTTGCAATTGCGCTTTATTTGATTTTGCCAATAGGAGTTGTATTCATGCAACAGCTTACTGCTTCTTTTGAAAATTCGCACGACACTTTTAAATTTAGCAGCAGGCCAGCGCTTCCTACTTTTGCGGATAACATAATCGGCGAAGGAAATGCTTGCGATGCTTTTGATATTGACAGCAATGAAGACACAGCAAAATCTGCGTTTAATTCTGTTTTAGACAGCATTGATTTTTTCATTTATTTTATCCTAATAAAGATAAATATCGTGACAGTGATAAGCCTTTTGATAATGGTAAGTGGCTTGAGGGCTGCTGCCGGAATGTTTGGAGTTGATGTTGATGTTAGTTCGCTTGCGAAAATCGCGTAAAAATAAACTGGAATTAAGCAGTGTACAGTGCACAGTGCGTATGGCGCATTACGCAAGACCACGATGTGATAAATTTGCTAACATGTAGCCCAGCATTTAATACTTTGATAAATTCGAGTATACTTCCGATTGCTGCAGTTGCAGCCACATCCAGTGTTGGTATTATTGTTGTTTCATATCTTTTCGGTCAATCAACCAGAAATGATAAACTTTTAGAATGGTCAAAAACAGAAATATTCCAAATACTAATATCCATAATTTCAGCTGTTCTTATAGTAAGCGCAATTAATGGATTTTGTTCTGTTAGAATGGATAGTCTTTCCAGTTTTTTTGGACTTTCAACAGCAGAAGGAAATATATTTGACGGCGCAAAAAATTATCTGATGTCTGCAGCAGACTTTACGCATAAATCAGTTATTGTTTCAAGGTATTATCTTGCCGGATTTCAAATGCTCGAAGCGCATTCTTTATGGCAGTGCGATTGGGGGTGTATATTTGGTAGCTCAGGTCATAGCGTTAATTATGATGCCGGATATGCGTCAATTGCGCCTGGTGTAAGCCTTTCATTCAATACATCTTTGTTCGCGTATCTTTCTAGCTTGAATTATTTATTTATTTTATTATTTATTGATACTGGATTGGTATTGTTCTTCTTGCCGCTTGGAATATTTTTAAGAAGCATGCCATACATGCGAACGCTCGGCTCGCTTTTTATTGCGCTCTCGTTGTCATTCCTGCTGGTTTATCCAAGTGTTATCGCTTCATTCTCGCTTATATTCAATAGTCTTTTCCACATTCCTGATCTTCTAAACTGTTATATAAATAATGAAACCAAGGTCGAGGACATCGGCGGGTTTAGCGGTTCTTTGAATTTTTGCAGTTATACCGACGAGGTTTTTGTTGGGGATGATTGCAGTGGCAATTCAAATCCGCGTGAAATAGAACCAATGAAATTCGCCGGAGCAGCGTTTCTTGCCGGAGTATTTTTCCCAACAATTGCAATGCTTGCAGCTATTGCGAGCTTGCGTTTCATAACAAGAATGTTAGGTGAAGAAGTAGATTTAAGTAGAATAGTACAGATGATATGAGTTGATGAAATGGTAGATAACAAAATATTGCTTTTATTTGTTTTAATATTCGCTTCACTTTCATTTGCCCCGCCTTCTTATCTAGATACATTCCCGCCAATATTGCGAGACTGGGTTCCGCTTACAATTCTCGTTACATTCACATTAATTATATTTTACGGCACTATACTCGCAATAAGTCATGGATTTAACCAGCGCGAACTGGGAATGCATGCGAAGTCAGAAATCCTGCAGGCATTTGCAACGCTTTTTATAATTATCCTTATGGGTGAGATTTTATCTTCAATTACTGCTCCTGATAATATGAGAAATTTAATAGGCGGCGAAGTTCCTTGTGGTGGCGAAACCCTTTCCATTCAAAATATTCCTAATGCAATGGATCTGATCAAATGCAGTCTTACAGAAAAAGCAAAGGTGCTTGCTGATTTACAAGAATCTTCAGCCAAAGCTTCTGAAAGCGTGCTTTTTCTTCTTTCGCAGCAGTATAGCGTCTATGGCGTACCTGTTTTTAATGGTCAATGGGTTACATCTTGGTACCGGGAAGCTGAGAACTATCGAATAATTTATACTCTTACAACAAGTCTTTTGATCTCGCTCAATGCGCAGATAAAACTAGTAGACTATGTAAAGAATAATATGCTCGTGCTCTTCCTGCCAGTCGGGATTATTTTAAGATCGTTTTATTTTACACGGGCAATAGGCGCATTCTTTATTTCGATTGCATTTGGCTTGTATTTCATATTCCCGCTTATATTTACTGTCACTGACCCCGGCTTTGTAAAATCGCCGCCTGCCCCGCCGCCAGCTCAAACTGAACAAGCGAACTTTTGCTATCCAACATTTAGCGGTGCTACTGTAGTTCTTGCGGCAACACCATTAGGTGGCGGTGCAGGTTCTGGATTTGGATTAGATATAAAAAATGCAGCTTCGGAAATATCTAAAGTTCATACGGGGATTATATTACATCCGTTTGTAGCACTTGCAATTACGCTTGTGCTTGTCAGATACATGACGTATATTTTAGGCGGAGAACCATATGAAATGATGAGGTATGTTGCAAAGGTTGTTTAATATGAATTCAAAAAATATGGCCCCTGGAGATTCTATAATTTCTATCATGCCCAGCGCACGGCGCAATGTACAATGCGTATTATTCATTGCAATTATCCTATTTATAGCAGGTTGCCTTCAGCCAAATCAAAAACTAGGTTGCTGTGTTAGAGGCGCCATCTATGGAGCTGATGGCGGTTGTGTGCTTGATAACGGAACTAACTTCACCAGCATAACAAATGATTGTAATGATGAATTCTGCAATGTTACAACAGGTACTGTTGATGGAACTGCTATTTACAATTTAATCCCGGTTTGTGCTGACAGAAAACCAACGCCATGCGTGGATCCTGGATGCACAGCAATGGTTTGCGGTTCGTTTACTTATAATCCCGGGCCAAGCGCTACTGGCGAAGATTTATCTGCAGATGCTAATCGATCTGGAGAAAATCAGCAGTCCATCGGCGGGCAGGAATCCGACGCAGGTCAAAATCTTTTCAAAGCAACTTGCAAGTTTTTGCCAATGAATTCACAACTGAACGATCTGTTAACCAACTCAAAGCGCATGACACTAAATACCTTCAGGTTCGGGGTGGGCGGCAGCTTTGCAGAGTATGATGAAGCCAGATATTTCTTCCCAATAAGCGACAGGTTTTGCGGCATAAATAAATTCGGAAGTATTGACAGATATGCAAATTATTTTGTGCCACAACTTATTAGCGGCAGTACCCTGCCAAGTACTGTCAGACCGGATACCATAATTTCAGAAGAGGCATGCATAACTAATGATCGATCGTCTCCGTTGCCCTTTGATACGAGTGCTAATGGCGGAAAAATAGGCAGTTACAAAACTGATAAATTTTATAGCGGCGTAATGGTCTCTTGTGATACAACAGATGACAACGGTGGTGTATGTTATAATCCTTTTCCTAAAGAGAGGTATAATCCACAACTTGATGAAAACTCTGTTTTACCAACTCATTTTAGTTATCATAGTGATCATGGTGATATTAGTGATGGGGACGATGATAGTTTTATTGTTAATGAGCAAGATTTGCCATCTCCAGATGCAGGTAGTGGATCAACAGAAAATTTATACTTTACTTCTGCACGTACAGCTGTTGATCGAGATTTCTATAAAAAGGCATTACAATGGATTTATTTTGACCCAGATATAAAAAATGGTTTGCAAGCGCGCTATGAATGTTCAAGTAATGAGTGTTATTCTGGTTATTGTGATAAATCTGTTTATCAGAGATCAGTTTGTTTAAATAGCGCTACAAATAAATTTGCAAATTGTTTATGCGAAGACAAATCAGAATTAGACAGCAGTCATAATCGAATAGAATGGACAGAATGCGCGCCTGCAAAGAATTATAGAAAAGCATCAGAAATTAAAAATGGGTTAACTTATGATAATATGATTTCAGGAATAAGCTATATTTATGTTAGGACAGGAGAGCTCAGTCCGCACACTGCTCCGTTATCTTCTTGCCCAGCAACTGGCGCAAATTGGACATCCTTTTTAGTGAATGAAAGTTATCAGGTAAAAGTGGAAACAAATACAGAAATGCCAAGTGAGAGTACGAGTATCGAGCACTATGCAGATTGTAATCGTAATTATTATTATGGATTTGCTCCAGCAACAACAGTAGAAAAAATTCCAGTAACAGTTGGTACTACCTGTACTGAGAGAAACGAGGATGAAACAAAATGCTTAAACAGAGTGACACAGGTAAGTTACGATGTTTTTGACATAGATGTTAGCAGTATCCTAGATCCTGCAAGTAAAATTTACCTGTACAAGCAGCCAAAAGTCGGACAAATACCAGGAATTATTACTGAAGATACGAACTTTTTAGGATATGCGCGCGGCGATGCAGCAGAATTTGCGAATTCTCAGCTTGTAAAAGAATGCAATATGCGTTCTGGTCAGGATTATTTTGCGATCGATACTAAAGATATCATAACCCTGCCGAGAACGTATAATTATAGCAATCCGGAAGATAAAAAGAAAGACCCGACGCTTATATTCGGTACGCTGGAATCCAATGATGATGGAAAGGCAACCGGTTTTATTCGCGAGCCATGGGTATATTACTACCATGATTTTGCAGTTCAACAACCAATAGCCAAGAGCGGCAATATGTTATATCAAGATCAAAGTGATGTTGTTGATACCCTGGCCGAACTAAGCGTGGAAAGCGCGCTTATAAAATATGGCAGAAAGGCACCAGGTGCTGTTGCAACTACGTTCATCCCCATAAAATCATTTGGTGATTGCGAGCTTAGTGACACTGGTACTATAAAACTAAAAACACTTGGTTGGTGCGAATCGTGCACTTACTCTACTCTTGCATACCAAGAGGTTAAAACATTGGATACCCGATATGCGCCAATAGCAATAGCAAAAGAGTCAGACATAACATCCAATGTCGGAGATACAAATACGCAGGATAAATGGACGCCAGTGTGCTTTGCCACTCTTCGGGATGTATGCGATGACTGGGATAATGGCATTACCGGCTTGAATTTAGAAGGATGTGACCCTGGTCTTAGTGATACTTATCCTGCCGATAAGACATGCTCGCACTTTAGTACTCTTACAGATTGGCCAAAACTTGCTCCTGCTTCTAGCTATTTGCAAGAAAGAAGTGATACGCTCATGAAAGCAGGCGTGCTACCTATCTTAGATGCAAGTGACGATAGCAATTGGATACGTAAAAAAATCACAATTCGTCCTACTGATTTACCAATTCTTATTGATGGATCTTACTACGGCCGTGGCGGAAGTTTTGGTTATAGATACTCTTTCGAAGATGTAAGAAATTACTTAAATTCACTAAGAATTCCAGATGAGAATATAGAGTGTACTTTTGGATCCTTTCTAACTACAGATGATGATTATTGTGATGTAAAGTTTCCAAATGACAAAAGTCTTATAAAAGACCTCTTGCTTAAGCAAGGAAAAGGTCGAGGACCATTTATTGTTATTATTGCTAATGTGGATGCAACTATAGACCTGAATCATGATTATGGCGAGCAGAGTGCATTTGAAAATGAAACCGGAGGCCGGACTATAAAAGATTCTATTTCAAAGCGTTTAGAAAGTATAAAAACCAACTGCCCGAAATGTTTGGCTGCAATACATATTACTAACGGTGCAATGGGTTCAAATACAAGATTACAAAGATCGACCAAGGATTTCCAGGCACTCGATACACTCTTTGGTTTATCCGGCGATACGTGTTATGGTCATGGCTTTGTATGCGATAATCGATTTATGGAAAAATTAGATCTTATAACTTATGACTACTACCCGAGTGAACTTGTAAACAGTGATACATTCAATTGCGATGGCAGCGAGCTTCAATACAAGACGATCGTGGATGATATGTCGAATTATTCCAGGAGTCTTTTATTCAAATACCGAAAGCCGTCACTTATAGTAAAGTTTGCGGTTCCAGAAAAAT
>JAHFGR010000044.1 GCA_023247345.1 Microcaldota archaeon
GCTTATGCAAAGGGTGCTCCGGAGGTATTACTATCTCTTTGCACCAGGATATATGTTGATGGAGAGGTAAGGAAGATAACTGAAAAAGACAAACAAAGAGTAATAGCTGAGAATAACAAAATGGCAAATGGCGCTTTGCGTGTTCTAGGATTTGCGTATAAAGAAGATATAAAGAAAACAACAGAAGAAGAGATGGAGAAAGATCTTATTTTCATTGGATTAATGGGTATGATCGATCCACCGCGCGAAGGAGTAAAAGAAGCGATACAGGATTGTAGAAATGCTGGAATTCGTGTAGTAATGATTACTGGGGATAATAAACTAACTGCTGAAGCAATAGGTAAAGAACTTGGATTTGGCGGAGAAAGCATTAATGGAGATGAACTAGATAAACTAAGTAATGGTGATTTAAGAAAATTGGTTGAAAGAGTATATATTTACGCAAGAACAAGCCCAAAACACAAGGCAATGATCCTAAAAGCGCTTAAAGAAAACGACCATGTTGTTGCGATGACGGGTGATGGGGTAAACGATGCACCTGCGATCAAGAATAGTGATGTTGGAATTGCAATGGGTATTCGTGGTACGGAAGTTGCAAAAGAAGCAAGTGACATGATACTTTTAGATGATAACTTTGTAACCATAAGAAACGCAATAGAACAAGGTCGTGGCATATCTGACAATATTAAGAAATTTGTAAATTACTTATTAGGAGCCAACCTTTCAGAGGTTTTAGTAATATTCCTCGCATCAATTTTAGGGCTTGGTTTTCCAGTAACAGTTGCACAATTATTATGGATAAACTTGCTTACTGATGGCTTGCCTGCACTTGCCTTGGGCGTGGATCCACCTGCCAAAGATATAATGAAAAGAAAACCAGTTTCAAAAAACTATAGAATAATAAATTCCCATTCAGTTTATTTCATGCTATCTTTAGGAGTAGCAGCTACTATCCCGATTCTTTATGTTTTTTCCATTAATCTAAATGACATTATAAAGGCGCAGAGCATTATATTTACTCTATTTGTAATAAAAGAAATGGTAAAGGTAGAATTAGTTAGAGGGTACTACCATACAGAAATATCAGCTAATAAATGGCTAACAGTAGCAATTGCTTCATCCATAGCACTGCAACTTTTGGTATTGTACACTCCCCTAAATGAGTTCTTTAAAACAAAACCACTTGATTTTGGGGATTGGATACTTATCATACAATCTGTTTTGGTATTCTTAATACTACAAACGATAATTATGAAAATAGGCAATACGGTTATATTCAAAAAACAAAAAGATTGGCAATTAACTAGTGACTCTCCTGCGACTAGTTAAAAATCTAACAAATTTTTCTCTATTCTTTTGACCTAAAAGATCTGCGACACGATAATATTTGAACGCATTATGCTGATCTAGACTATCAATAAGTGGGCTTGCTTTTTTTATTAACCCTTCATTATCTAGTAACAGAGCTTGCGCAACAACATATTCTGGAGCTGCAACCAAACATTTTATGATTAGATTTTCTCTTGTTAATTCTAATCCACTAGCCAGCTCGATTAGCTTTGGATCTCTGGAATAGTCAATTTTTGCTTCTGCTTGTCCGACTTCAATTCCGTTTTTAATCAACCTAAATCTTGGCTTATGCGCGATTAGATCAGCCAAACGAACTTCATATAAATCATTACCTAGCTTAAACTGTTCTGGTGCCTCAAGAGCTACTAAACAATTCGCAACAGTATTTCCATAAACAGGAGTTAGACAAGAGAGAGATAAATCAGAAAATAATGCGCTATCAAGATTAATGGCACTTAGAATTAGCTGATCGATTGAAGTTAAACCAAATTTTTTAAGAAGTACTGTGATCAGATGCAATTGTAACGCTATTTCATCTGTGATTATTAAGCCATATTCAACTGCACTGAATGCTTTTGTTAGTGCAGCTAATACAACATAAAAATCTTGGTTTAAGACAGAATGAGAAATTTGATTTGCTGAAACTATGCCGCTAACCATATTATTTGTTTTCTCCTTTATAGACTCCTTCATATAATTGCTTTGCTGGCTCAACCAACTTTATGAAAACCAGCTGACCTATTTTTGCGTTCTTTTTGAATGTTATACCATGTTCATTGGCAACTAAAAGTAATGCTTCACTTCTTCCTTCGTAACCCGGATCCCAAACTGCGCATTCCAATGTTGCGCCGCATCTCAATAACGAACTTCTTGGATAGCAGAATGCAGCTGCGTCATTCGGAATTTTTACATATTCGTTAAAGATTACTTTGTAAGCACCTTTTGCTAAATGAATTTCAGTATCTTTAAAAGGGAGTTCCTCAGTATCGCTTATCTTGCGCTCTTTATTGTCAAAATCAATTTTTCCTGCGTTTTTGAATATGTGCGCGCTTTTTAATGTTAAATCCACACCTACTGGCTGGAATTGCGATTCGTGAATTAGATCGCTAACTGCATTTGACGCTTGTAAATGATGTTTTGGGATCAACATTTAATCAACCTCACAAAATTTTCAACAATCATCAGCCCAAGCGGTTGGACATTGGTTTTAAAGTATCGGACATCTTCTGCGCTAACAGGTGGTTGTAAAGCGCAAAGATCTGAATCCTCGCCGGTCCACACACCAAGCATGCTTTCTGTTAATTCAGGATGAAACTGTATTCCGAAAGCTCGTTCTCCAGCTTGCACAGCTTGAATATGACAATCTTTGCCAGTTGCAAGTATTTTTTGTCCGACAGCAACATCAACTGTTTCGCCGTGTAATTGAAAAACTGGAAAAATATCTGGCAGACCAACAAACAATGGACTTGCCTTTCCTTCAGGTGTTAAGATTACAACGTATGGTTCGCCATTGCGCGAACTTCGAAATCCGATTTCCTTTACTTTATTTTTTCTTACGACGCCACCAGTTGCTTTTACTAAAACTTGCATTCCAAGACAAATGCCAAGGTAAGGAATACCTTCTTCAACTGCTCTTCTTACAAAATCCAGCTCGCTGAGCATTTTCTCGTTGGTATCGTTAGCACTGGCTGGCCCACCTAAAACAATAACTGCGCGATAACTAGAAGGACTAATATCTTTTGACATACCTCCGATATGGATGGTTTCACTAGGCAGCATGTGCTTTCCAAGCATCGTTTCGATATGGCCAGCGCGTTCTCGCCCTATGTTTTGTACTATAAGCACTGGTTTTGGTTTTATTGCCACTTGCATATTAGCAAGTTGGTGGCAACGATTTTTAATTATATAATATCTAGTTCTATTGGTGATTCTTATGCCAGAGAAAAATTACATGCTTTCTATAAATCCTGCAACTGAAGAGATATTAAGCAAGTTCGAAATGCTTACTGAAAAAAAGGCGGAGCAAGAAATAAAAAAATGCAAAATTATGTTTGAAGTATGGCAAAATAAAAGCGTTACAGAGCGACTTATGTTTCTAAAAAAAGCTGCTGAACTGCTCAAGGCAAATTCAAGAAAGTATGGGGAGATAATGACTAAGGAAATGGGCAAACCAATTAAACAAGCGATAGCAGAAGCTGAAAAATGCGCTTTGGCTTGCGAATATTATTATGAAAATGCAGAAAAACTTTTGGCCTCGGAACAAGTTCAAACTGATAATAAAAAAAGTTATATTTCTTTCGAACCGCTCGGATTAATACTTGGAATAATGCCTTGGAATTTTCCATTTTGGCAGGTTTTTAGATTTGCAGTTCCTGCAATTGCTGCTGGAAATGTTTGTGTGCTTAAGCACTCGAGCAATGTGCCACAATGCGCACTCACAATTGAGCAGATATTTAGAGATGCTGGATTGCCTGAATATGTTTTCAAAACACTTTTAATTGACGGAGAGACCGCAGGTCATTTAATTGAAAAGGCTGATGGAGTTTCGCTAACTGGAAGCACCGAAGCGGGAAGAAGAATTGGCGAGCTAGCTGGCAAGAATATTAAAAAAGTTGTCCTCGAACTCGGCGGTAGCGATCCATTTGTTGTTTTGGAAGATGCAGATTTGCAATTAGCTTGCCAAACCGCTGTTACTGCGCGTTATCAAAATAATGGGCAGAGTTGTATAGCTGCGAAAAGATTTATTGTTCATAAAAACATTTATGAACCATTCAAAAAGAAATTTGTTGAGTTTGTTAAAGCGCAAAAAGTTGGAGATCCAATGGATGAAAAAACAAATATTGGACCGCTTGCACGTGATGATCTAAGAGATGCGCTTGAAAAACAATTAAAACAAGCTGTAAAGGATGGGGCTAAAATATTGGCAGGAGGCCATAGGTTAGGTGGTAGAGGCTACTTTTTCGAGCCAACAATCATTGAATGCGATGGAAATGAAAAAATATTGCAAGAAGAAACATTTGGGCCTGTTGCTACTTTGATAGTTGCGAAAGACGACGAGCACGCATTGCGAATTGCAAATTCTACTGAATTTGGTTTGGGAGCAAGCATTTGGACAAAGGATGAGAAAAAAATAGAACGCTTTACACGTGCGCTTCAGGCTGGTTTTGTTGCTGTAAACTCGATGGTAAAAAGCAATCCGCGACTACCATTCGGCGGGATAAAGAAAAGTGGTTTAGGAAGAGAACTTTCAGAATACGGGATTAGAGAATTTGTGAATATTAAGACGGTTGTGATAAACTAAACTACCAGCTAAAACCACAACTTGATTCTGCATATAAAGGTGCTGGTCTAAGGACATTACCAAACATTCGCATTCTTCTAATTTCTCTATCTAATGGGCTTTCAGTTTTATATGCTAAGCAATCAGTCAATGGTTGAATTGGTGGAAATTTTTTTCTAGGATCAGTTTCGTATGTAATTTCTGCTATATTTCCATGACGTAAAAATAATGGCGCAGGTCTAAGTGAGTTTGGGAAATGAAGAATTGCCATATTATCACATTTATTCATCGCTCGCATACAAAAAGTCTTGCGCAACCAATTTATAATCAAAAAGCTCGCTTGATTTAAAGAAGCGCTTGATTTCTTTTTCTGCTGATTCTTCTGTATCAGAAGCATGAATAATGTTTCTTGAAGTACTGTTTGAAAAATCTCCGCGTATTGTTCCACCTTCTGCTTTTGTTGCATTTGTTGGCCCGCAAAGCAAGCGAACAACATCTACTGCTTCCTTGCCTTCAACAACCATGGCAACAACAGGATAAGAGGTAATAAATTTTTCCAGATCAGGATAAAATGGCTTGCTAACAAGATGAGAATAATGCTCTTTTGCAAGCGCTTTATCAACATGAATCATTTTCATGCCGACAATTTTCAAGCCTTTTTTTTCTAAACTAGAAATTACTTCACCAACTAATAAGCGTTGAATTCCGTCTGGTTTAATTAGAATTAATGTTCTATCATTAATCGCCATAAAAATCTAGCTCACTAACTTGCCTTAGCTTTTACTTCCTTTTTCATTTCTCTTTCTTTGAATGTTCTAGAAGCTTTGGTCCATTTTTGCTTTCTGCCTTCTCTCTTTAGCACTAGCTGGTTCTTTCTGCATTTACTTGAACAAAAATAAAATACAGTTCCGTCTTTTTTTGCAAATAAATACCCGGTACCTTTCAAAAGACTTTCAGTACAAAATGAACAGTTTGCCATATGAATCACTTAGCCTTTATTTCCTTTGCTTCTCTTTCTGTTTCAAGAAGCATTATTATCATGCCCTTTTTTACAGGGCCTTTTACATTTCGCAATATTACGCGCCCGGTATCTGGACCTTCGAGAACTTTACAAAGTACTTGATAAATCTCTCCGTAAACTCCTGTTTTTGTTCTTATTTCTACAATTTCTACTGCGTATCCTTCGTCCGGCATCGTCTCATATCCTCCTTGTGCTCAAACATGATGTTCTTCTTATATTAGAGCTTCACCTGCAAGGCAGGTTCGCTCGGCATTTGATTATTTTTTAGCTTTTGGTTTTTCTGCTGGCTGATGGGTTGCTGGATGAACCGCTGCAGGTTTTGCTACATGCGCTACGGGCTTTGCTGCATGCTTCTCTTCGGTTGGTTTAGCATGAACTACTGGAGCATGCGCTGCGGATTGTTTTGGTAATTTTTTGATTATGTCATGTAATTTTTCTCCTGCACCACCTGCGTTTTCAACAGCAACAGAAGAGGTACCAACTTCGATTCCAACTGACCTTCCTAAATCAACTTTTGTTGGAATGTATGCGTAAGTAATTCCGTATTGCTCGCAAAGTACAGGCAAATGAACGACTACTTCTTCAGGAGTGACATCTTCAGCAATAACAACAAGCTGCGCTTGCTTGCGCTCAATACTTTTTGTTGTTTCATTTACTCCTTTTTTTATTTTGCCGCCATCTTTTGCTACTGATAGCATTTCTAGAATTTGCGGAACTAATTCCTTTGACGTTTCGAATTTTACATAACTTGGCATATTTTCACCTCAAATATTTTCATCGGCGATTTTTTCGCTTTTTAATAAGAAGTTGAATTATGTTGTAAGATAGAATTTAAAAATATATCTAGTTGTTAAAATCTTGTTATCGAGGATAAAATGCCCGCAACATTTATAAAGAGTTAATATACTATATATAGCTACCGATTTTTCGGTACAAATTTTGTTAGCATTATTATTGCTGAACTAGAAATTTACTACTAGTAGATTTGACTTAGGCTTCAAGAGACAAATAACTAGAAATTGTAGTGATTCCAACGCTAATTTCAATTAAGGTACTTCCAAATTCGTATACTCGCAGTGAACAACTAGAGTTTTTAACTCCAGTTGATCCTGCTGGAGGGTACTGCTATCAGAATTCGATTAAGCCATGCAAGTCAACTTTCTCACTTGGGAAAGTGGCGTACGGCTGAGTAACACGTAGTCAACCTACCTTAAGGACGTGGATAACCTTGCGAAAGTGAGGCTAACCCGCGATAAGCCATCTATACTGCAATGTTTGATGACTTAAACGGCAAGTGAATTGGAACTTGTCCGCCTTAGGATGGGACTGCGGAGGATTAGCTAGTTGGTAGGGTAACGGCCTACCAAGGCGATAATCCTTAGGGGCCATGGGAGTGGTGGCCCCCAGAAGGGCACTGAGACAAGGGCCCTAGTCCTACGGGATGCAGCAGGCGCGAAACCTTTACAATGCGCGTAAGCGTGATAGGGGGATTCTGAGTGGTGTAAGCTTTGCTTATATCTTTTGCCGACTGTAAATGAACCTTTTTTGGGTTGCCTAAAAAGCTTCACCAAAAAGAGATTATAAAGGTCGGAGAATAAGGGTGTGGGCAAACAAATCTGAAGATTTGCTTACATGACAGTCTTTAGGAATTGGCCTAAGACTGGTGGCAGCCGCCGCGGTAAAACCAGCGCCTCGAGTGGTACCCACGAATATTGGGTCTAAAGCGTTCGTAGCCGGTCTATTAAGTCCACTGTGAAAGAGTCTTTTGACTGATTATTTACTTATGGTAAACGCGTCGCGCGAAAAGCTATGAGGTAAAACTAATGTCAAGAGGCTGCATAATGTTGGGGCTCAACCCTAACGCGTGCAGTGGATACTGTTGGACTTGAGAGCGGGGGAGGACAGGAGTACTTCCAGGGTAGGGGTAAAATCCGTTGAGCCTGGAAGGACTACCAGTGGCGTAGGCGCCTGTCCAAAACGCATCTGACGGTGAGGAACTAAAGCTGGGGGAGCGAACGGGATTAGATATCAGAAACCGAAGGTTTCAAGCTTTTTACTTGAATCTTCGTTTCAACTAAAAACCCCGGTAGTCCCAGCCGTAAATTATGTCGACTGTGGTGTTATACCAGAGTAATCTGGTATAGTGCTGTAGGGTAGCTGTTAAGTCGACCACCTGGGGAGTACGATCGCAAGATTGAAACTTAAAGGAATTGGCGGGGGAGCACCACAAGGGGTGGATCATTACAAAGGAATTTAAATACAACCGACTACAACCACTTTATGCCGTATATAAGCGGAAATGAAAATTCTCTTAAAAAAGAATTTTTAACCCTAAAGAAAGCAACAAACAACTTTTCTTCTATTAGTACAGATCTGATAGCTAATAAACCAAGTTTTATTCGTATATTTAGAATGATACTTGGCGTTACATTAGAAGAAATGGGTCAAATGATAAACAAAAAATATGCAACTGTTTCTCAATATGAACGCGGGAAAATAAGAAATATCCCAAGCAGAGAAGCAGAACGAATAGCAAATATCATTAGGGGCCAGTTGCCAACTGAAATAATTAAAGAAAAAATGTTAGAAAATTTCAGAAGCTTTTATGAAAAAGCAAGGGGTGGCCTTATAAAAGGCATGAAAAGTGCAGAAGATGCAGGACTAACAATCCAAGAGTCAAAAATAGCTGAGTTTTTACTTCTTATAAACGCAAGTTATAAGACTCATGTAACTTTTGAGACAAATATCGGCCCATTAAATTTTGATTTTGTCGTAAAAGACAAATATGTAATCGAATGCACAAAGGCAAATAATAAAACTAAAGCAGAAGCACTTGATTTTCGGATAATTAAACTAAAAGAACGTTATCCCGGAATGAAAGCAATTGCAGTTATATCAAAGAATGTAACAAACGGTTTTATTAGGCGTTTATGTGATTTTGATTTTATTATTTTTGAAAATGAGATAGAAAAATTAGAATTCCTTTGTA
>JAHFGR010000045.1 GCA_023247345.1 Microcaldota archaeon
ATGATAATCAAAGATGAATTATACGGCACAGTGGACTGCAGCGATTTAGAAGAAAAAATAATGGACAGCGAAGAATTCCAACGCCTGCATCGCATAAAACAAATGGCATTTACTTATCTTGTTTATCCTAATGCAATGCATACGCGCTTTGAACATTCGCTCGGCACAATGCATCTTGCCTCGATAATTGCAGGAAGATTAGGTTTTGATGGTGAGCAGCTGGCGAAAATCCGCTTATTCGCTCTGCTGCATGATGTTGGTCATGTCTCATTTTCACACGAGAGTGAATATTTTCTTAAAAATTATATCGGTGATCATGAAGAAATCGGGCGAAAAAAAATCTTAAACGGGGAGCTTTCAGATATAATAAAAGAAAATTTTTCTCCAAAAGAAATAATTGGGGTAGAAGATAAAGTTGAAGGCAAAATTGTTACATCTGATCTAGGCGCAGATCGCATGGATTATCTTGTTCGCGACGCTCGCAATACGGGCGTTGCATATGGCATAGTGGATGTCGACAGGATTGTGCATACTATCTCGCTCGAAAAAGATGCGTTGGTTATTGCAGAAAGCAGTATAACTGCTGCAGAGAGCTTGCTCATTGCGAGATTTATGATGTTCTCGACTGTTTATTTGCATAAAACTGTTCGCATAGCAGCGGCAATGCTTCGTCGTGCAATAGCGCTATCAATTGAAACCAAAACATTACAGGCAGAAGATTTTTTAGATGCAGGTGATGAAGAAATCCTCTTGCGCATGAAAGCAGGCGGAAATAAATATGCAGATGCGCTAATGCGAAGAAATCTGTATAAAGAAGTGTGCTCTTTGGAACCAAACGATAAAATCGCAAAGAATATTAAAAAATTAGAATCCGAGCTTTCCGAGAAATTAAATTGCGACATACTTATCGACTATCCGTCTAACTTTTTCAAGCCGGTTGATTTTAAAATTAAAACTAAAAATGGAATAAAACCCATAGTCGAGCTATCCGAATTGGTCAAATCATTGGAAACAAGCGAAAAGAAGAGAAAGCGCGTGCTAATTATATGTCCGGAAGAAAACAGGATAAAAACTGAAAAGAATTTAAAAGAGATAATTGCAGAGCTAGTACATTAAATCATTTTATTAATTTTACTTAAAAATTTTCATCTAATAAATACACTTGCTAATTTCACTAACCCTACCATAACTAGCGTGCCGATAATAATAACGCGTGGGTCAACTTTTATTCCTTCTATTTCTACATCTGAGCCTATACCTATTATGCCTGCACTTGTCATCGGCATCCTTACGCTACCTGAGTTAGAAGACATAATATAAATTTACTAGCATGCCTATAAAAATCTTTCTTTACCCAATTACTTCATGACTGATTCTATCGAAATTCATAAATTATCTGAAATAAAAGGTAAAAATCCGACTGTAATCGTCGGTTTTCCGGGCACTGGTTTAGTGGGTAGCGTAGCAGCATCGCAGCTAATCGATGTTTTGGGTTTGGATTTTGTCGGCTATATAACGAGCGCTACGTTCGCACCTCTTGCTGCGATTCATAATTATAAACCTTTACCGCCTGCGAGGATACACTATTCTTCTAAATATAATCTTGTCGTAATCCTGTCCGAGATGTCGATTCCAATTAACTCTTCTATGGAACTAGCCCAAAAGCTCTTTGAGTTTTCCAAATCCTTAAACGCCGGTCTAATTATCTCGCTTGGCGGGATATCCTTGAAAGAAGAGGAAAATGCAGTTTATGTTGTTTCAAGCGATCAGAAAATTGTTAAAAATATCATTAATAAAAAACTCGCAAAACCGATACGAGAAGGCGCAACAACTGGCGTAACTGGCATTTTGCTATCTCAAGGAGTTTTGGAAAGTTTTCCTGTTTTATCAATTTTAGCAGAAGCATCCCAGGATTATCTGGATCCGCATGCTGCCGGTAATGCATTAAAAGTCCTTTCGAACTTTTTAGGCCTTCAGATAAATACCGACAGTCTTGAAAAAGATGCCAAAGAACTCGCAGAAACAATACGTGAAGTAGCTATAAAATCCAAAACACCTAAGAAAACATCCGCAGTAAGTGGTGAAGGCGGAACGATGTACGGTTAGTTTGTCCCGGGTATTGGCCAATGAGCTTCTATTTTTAAAAACTTGGGTTCTAATTTTATTTCATTGCTGCTTTCTTTAGATCAATTATATATCTATAATAAGAAAGCAGCGGCAAAGAAGTTGCTAATTCCTATGTTGTTCAGTACACATAGTTTTTATGAATGGGCGATTTTGATGAAACCTCCCAATTTTTCCATTGGAAAAATGGGCATCATGTCCGTATCGATGGACATGATTGTTACCTAAAAATTTCAAGCAGGGGTGGCAGAGACACGTAACAAGTTTTGGGGTGCCTTTTCCAAAAGGCACGCGTGGCTGAAGCGGTCAAATGCGCGGGACTTAAGTTGTTACCTTTTTAGGAAAAAGGTAACTCCAAAAACTGCGAGTAAATGCAGTTCTTTAAGTGATCCCGTGACTTAGTGTCTACACAAGTTCAATTGAAGCTTTCTTTGTTTCTTTTGAAAATATATAATAAGAAAGCTTCTACAAAGAAACATGAGTTTCTCGTGTTTTTTGGTTCAAGCCTTTTTTCATCTAAGGTAATACAGGATTATAAAAAAGGCTTGAACGAACAAATCTTGTCCCCTGCAAATTCTTTTTAAATTTGAAGGATCATTTACTGAAAGTAAACTGAGCCTGCATTTTTGTAAAAATTACCCAGATCCGATTACAAATCGATCTAAAATGGTCTCCATTATATTATGGTATTTATCCAATTTACTTTTCTCTATTGCATAATGAAGTCTATATATCCATTCTCCATTTCTGAAGAAAACTGTTTTATAGAACATGTCTTCATTGCCATCATGAATCTTACCTTCCACTTCCATTACAAACGCGTCTCGGTTTTTATATCTGACGTTTTCCTTTTTCTCGATAATATCATATGGCTTTAGCAATTGTCTTTCTAATAATTCGAATCCCTCTGCAGTAGATTCATTTCCTTCCCATATCTCCACAACAAACTCCTCAGATATTTTATCATCGTTATCTTCAAGCGGTGCAAGAAATTCAAAAATCCCATTATTACTATCATCTACCCCCCAATCTTTAGGGTAATAAATAAAAAATAACGGCGAGGAATAGTAAGTATATACAATTTCTTTAGGTTTAATTGGAACTGTACTAGAGCTATCATTAATTTTTTGGTTTATGACAGAACTATCATTGGGTGGAACTACATAAGTACTACTAGCTTTTGGTGGCTCTACAGAAACATTACTTCCAGTTTTTTTCTGTTCTCCGCCAGTACACCCAAAAAATAAAATTATCGATACTAGTGCCAAAACCAACATATTTTTCATATGAAAGTTTCATGAACAAGTTTTTTAAATCTAACAATAAAAAATCACACTATAAAATCCTCGCTATTTTTCCATCGAAATAAATAGTTTCCTCATAACGCAGTCCATAATCCTTAAAATAAATCGCTGGCTCAATTGCCAACGCACTTCTTGCAATCCTATCCTTTGATTTTTTACCAAGCTTCGGGGATTCATGAACCTCCAATCCAATTCCATGTCCAATAGCATGGATTAATTTTGGCAACCTATACTCCTTAATTAGTTTCTCGCTACAAAATGCAACATCCTTTCCAGTTTTAAAGTTTTTTAAATTCGCGACTATTTTTTTTGTTATCTCGATGAGTGAATTGTAATTTTCTTCTCGCTTTTTGTTTTCAATCGAGTTATTCAGGAAAAAACATCTTGTCAAATCAGCGCAATAGTGCTCATATTTAACAGCATAATCAATAAGCAAACTATCGCCAAGTTTAACGTCACCACTTCGATAATGCGGGAAACTGCTATTTCTGTCGGTCGCAACTATCGGTTCAAAAGCAGGTTCGCATCCCATCTCAAGCGTCTCAATAAGCAAGACTTTTTTTACATCATTTTCTGTCCGCATTTTTGCAAAATCAACAGAATCAAGTATCTTCTTTGTTATTTTCGCAGCTTTCTCGATTTTTACAACTTCCTCCTCCTTTTTGATAGCGCGTATTGCATTAAGTTCCGCGCTAATATCTTTAGGTTTGCAAAATTCTCCCAATTTTTCAAAAAGGCGCATGCTTGTTGCTGACCCGTCAATAAATATTTTTCTTCCTTTTAATTCTTTTTTAAGCGTCTCGATTGCTTCATAGACAATAACTTTGCCATCAAATTGCTCGCGGGCGAGCGCTTCGTTAAGCTTAGGTACGAGCAGGGTTTTGCTAGTTTCTTCTATTAGCAAGAAGGCATGATCAATGTCACATTTCGAAAAATAATAAAAATTAGCGTTAAATTGTTCGCCCCGATATAATAGAATAGGAAAATGCATATACTAAATAAAGAAAGAAGAAATAAATAGATTGGCCTTGGGCCCCGTGAGCAATGGGCTCACGGCTGATCATTCATTAACCTGGTGTACTCTATTTATGGCCCCGAAGGCTCCATAAACATATCCAAAAATAGATACAAGTAGGGAATTAAATATAAGATACGGGGAGATTGCTTGAAGGTATTCAAAGTTCGAATATTTTAAATTCAATAATGCCATTGTTAATGGTATAAGTGATCCAAAAACAATACCATATTTTAGCCCTTCTTTACTTATATGCGCTTGCCGGGCATCTAGTTGGTCCTTGAAGAATAATTGTTCTAGCTTAAATTTATCTATTATAAAGCCATTTACTGTTATTGGGGTTACTTGATCTACTGATCTATTCATCATAAGATCGGTTTTAGCACTAGCATATCTTGCGTAAACAATCGGATGCACGAAGGCTAATCTCACCCTTCCAACGCCATCAAGATATTTATCTTTGAATCTTTCAAATGCAGCAAGAGCACGTGATGTTTTATGTTTATCATTAACCGCGTCAATCGCTTCTTTAAACATAAGGCGCCTTTCACTTACTAATACTGCCAATACATCACCCCAATTGCTCGCTGCCCATGGCTCATTGCTCAAGGCTTAGCGTACATGCGTCACTAACCTTCACAAAGTATCCTTTTAATGGTTCTAACGAGCTCGCTACATTCCATCTTCGTGCTGTAGAATCGTATTCAAACGGTCCTTTTACGATGTTGCATGTGCTCAAGCTGGAAAGCGCAACCGGTTGTGTAACACTTATCGTATTCCAACCTGCGTTTAGGTTTAACTGCGTGCTTTCAGATTGTTCGCCGCTAATTGTTACTGTACATTCATTGAATGTTCTAAACCAGAAACCTTTTCCTGTGTTTAGCGAGCTAGGATGCTCATAACTGCTTCCCACATATTCAAAGATATTACTTGGATAGAAAGCGCATGTGCTTGTTACTCTGTTTACATTTACTGAAAACGGTACTGAGAATAAATTCCATCCTCTATGCATTGTTAAAACATATGTAGTTTGTTCTGGTAATGGCGGAATTGTTTCTACTGGAGCCGTAGTATTGGTGCTGTTTGTAATTGGTGCTGGGGTTGGTTGCGGGCTATTTACTAAATTAACACTTATCGTTCCTTTAACAACATTCTGTACAGCATTTGCCTCGCAAACGTTTATTTGTATACTATCCCCATTATTCGAAACTGTTTGTGTTGTGCCAACGCTAACCGTTACGAACGTTACATGATTTCCATCTTTCAATACTTGAAATACAGGATTACTGCCAGCAAATGTTACTACTTTTACTACATAACCGTTAGCGACATAATCACTTCCGATTAATGAAGATGCATCGCATGTTAAAACCGGTTGTGTCGTTGGTTGTGGTTGAGGAGCTGATTGCACAGTTACACCTGCTTGAACTTCTGCATTGTGTGCTGCACTGCCTCCACCGCATACATTTACGCTGACTTTTAAATCGCCGCTATCGGTAGTTATTGTTTTTTCAACATTTTGGCCTACACGTGTATAAATAAATCCTTTGTGTTCGCCTTTGTATTTGACCTGTAGGCTAAGATAATCGCTTGAGTATACGTTTACTAAAACCAATCTGACATCGTTACCAAGATCGACGTACGCTCCAGGAGTTAAAACTGTTCCGCTGCCTGCAGAACAAGTAGAAGGCGCTGGTTGCGGGCTCGGTGCTGGTATCGGAGCTGGACTTGGAGTCGGTTGCGGTGCTGGTTGTGGTGCAGGAGTTGGCGATGGACTAGGAGCAGGCACTGGCGTTGCTAAACTAACGCTGACTGTTCCTTTTGCTGTTCTTGCGCTCGAACTTGCTTCGCAAACATTTACTTGTACGCTATCTCCGCTATTAGAAACTGTTTGAGTTGATCCAACAGGAGCAACTACGAATGTAACATGATTTCCATTTTTCAATACTTGCAGTACTGGATTTCCAGCTGTAAATGTTGCAACCCTTACTGTATATCCATTAGCGTTATAACCGCTTCCACTTAACGAAGGAGCGTCACATGTTGCTGGAGTAGCTGTTGGCGAAGGACTTGGAGCCGGTGCAGGCTGAGGAGCTGGACTTGGACTAGGTGACGGAGTTGGCGCTGGACTTGGCGATGGAGCAGGTGATAGTACACTTACGCTGACCTTTGTGTCTGCCCATTTTGGAGAATCGCTATTACTCGCGCTACAAGTTTGTATCGAAATTGTATTTCCATTGTCGTTATAAGTTCCTGTTTGACCTGAATAAACAGATTTAAGTGTCAAAGACTGGCCGTTTTTAAAAATTTGAAATGCAGCTAAATTGCCTGAATAAACGCTAACAAGCTTTACAGAATAATCGCCTTGAGCAACACTCTGTCCGGCTGTTAATACATTGCCTCCACAGCTTGATGCCGTAGGTGCTGCTGCGAATGCAAAATTCGCCAAAAGCGATATTGCCAAAATAAATAATGTCAAAATTTTCATGTTTATCACGTTGTTAAATTTGGATAGAAAGGTTTTTAAACATTCACCATTTTTTTCCACTTGCGACTCAATCTGATTTTTGATCATTAAAACCACCAATTTTTTATTTAATTTGCTTTACTTATATAGATAATTTCGAAAAGCTTTTTTAAAAGAGAAAACTTCTATTTTTACTCGTTAAATAGCTAAAAATCTTTTCCATACTTTCCTACTTTCGACAATTATGCTGCTCATGCAAAGCCAATTTTTGCCTTTGACTTCATGGTAATTGTCCTTAGTTTTGCTTTTTTAGAAAGCAACCTGAGCTTTTTATCATTAGTGCAAATAATTGCTCTTTTGTCATTTGCAAATTTCAAATTCCAGTCATCCACAAGCCCGTCTGATTTAACAAATTTTACTTTATCTTTATTTATCGCTAGAATCTTTAATGCGAGTCTGCCGCCAAGTGCATGTCTTCCTTTGCTCTTTGCAATTTTTTCTATCTCTGCATTTACTCCTGTCGGTACGATTAAATCATAAGCATCTTCTATTAAATAGCTTAATTCTGAAAAAATATCTATTTTGAATTGATAAGGTATTAATAGAAAGTTTGTATCTAAAATAACCATTTTGTTCATAGCTACTAGTTATCCCAACAGCTTTTTATTGATTCTTATTCTTGATTCTTATTTGTAATTAGTAATAAAATATGTAGATGTGTTTATACCTGAGAAACCCACAAAAAAAGCTTTGGCAAAACTATATATAAATACTACTAGTCAGCAACGTTTGTTTGGTCAAGCATTCATTGAATAATTTCTTTCTCAAGGAAAAACACTTGTGTTATAAAGAAAGTTTGAAAATGATATGTTTAAAAATGTTTTGTTATATAAAACATTTCCGTATAATATTTGAAACAAATAAAAAATGAGAGGAAAAGGTGATTTTGCATGAAGAGGTTGGATGTAAGTACAAGAGGAAAAACAGATGTTAATGAAGGCGTAACAAGACGTCCTTTAAGGGCAGTTATAACACATTTATTGGCACCTGCAGGAGTCTTAGTATCCTTAGGATGCGGTGGCGGAGACAGTTTCCCTTCACCAGTGGATGCGCGTGTGCCAGCAGCAACTGATGGCGGCGTACCAGCACAAGATGCAGGTCCAACACCAACTCCAGATGCAGGTCCAGTTGATGCGGGTCCAGTTCAAGTTGCATCATGCGAGTTCTCGACAAAAACAGCATTTTTATTGCATGTAGTAACTCCAAGTTCTGATGAAAGAAAGCTCGTAAAAGAAGGAGACTCAGTTACAATAGGTGCAAACGATTATATTGTAACAAAAACAGAAGATGGCGGATTACTTCTAGTAGACGAAGCCGGCAGCGTAAGTGGCGTTTCTGGCAGCGGTCGAGTAACTGTAGATGTTGCTAATAGATTAGTTCGATTAGAGCAAGCAGGTCAAGATCCAAGAAGCTTTAGTAGCTTGGGTGTTGTTGGTGTTAACAGCCTAACAGAAGATGCTCGCTATGATGATAACGAAAACTACGTTTCTCGCGCAGCAGTAACTGTAACAGCTGGCAACAGAACAAGGACATTCGTTCTTGCTGAAGGTGGATCATCTGGTCCAGTAACAAGCGAGAACGGAGATACGACTGCTACAGCAACTTTCAAAGAAGGAAATGACGAAGTAGCCGCAGTTGAAGTT
>JAHFGR010000046.1 GCA_023247345.1 Microcaldota archaeon
CTGTTATTTCCTAGACTTATTAGTTCAAAGTCGGGGTGTTCTATTACTAATGCACGGTTTGTTAAACCTCTGAATTGTTTTGGAACTTTGAATGAAATAGAATGTTCTACGTTGTTATTATCTTCCCAATTAAAAACAACTTTTTCGCCAAAGGGCGCATTTGGTTTTTCATAAATAACTAATGTTCCTGTCCATACTGGATAATTCTGTCTAAAGTATTCTTCATCTGTTGTTTCTGTTAAAATTCGATCATGAACATCGTTTGGAACTATTATACTTCCTTCTCTTTTAGCTAATGCGAGCGCTTCGAAAAATGTTAAGCCTTTATGGAATTCGATTATTTCTAACGCCTTCTTTGGAGTCAATTCTCTTAGCATTTCCCTTGTTCTTCTTGCATGTTCTAGATATGATCGGCATGTAACGTCTGGTTGTCTTACGTTGTGGCTTGATTCTGGTGTGTATCTACCGAATCTTCTATCTGCCGTTAGTTTTTCACTCTTAGCGGTTATCTTTTGACCCACTGTCAATCTTCGCGTATTATTCATCATTAGTATCACTTCTTTCAGGCCATATTAATTTCCCTTTATGATAAATTTTTACTTTGTCTAGTTGAGGATATTTTGAAAAACGGAGAAATAATTTTGAAAAACCTGTGCGGTCTCCATTGAAATGTAATACCCCTCCTTTCATTCCAACTGCTGCCCAACTACCAACATCGCCTTCTACAATTACGGTTCCTCCTTTCATGTTCGATCCGAGATATGCACCACAATTCCCCTTTACTATTATTCTGCCTTGGGTCATATTGTCACCAATTCCTATTCCAACATCTCCATTTATTGTTACGTTCTTGGTATTGCGATATGCAGGACAATTTATTCTTACTGAAAGGTGATACGTGTGTATTGTGAGATCATTATCATTGCAGCAACTGATTAATACGCTTAAAAAATACCCTGCCTTCCATTCAAAATTTTTCTCATCTTGAAATGCTTCTAGAGCGAGACTAAATTTCTCTATGTCTTTTGCAGTAAAGCGTATGTTGCTCAATAATTCTTTCGCTTTCCCGCGCGCCTTTTTCTCATTTGTACTAGGTTTAAATTTTTTCCATGCTTCTGTTATCTGTTTTAGTGTTTGATCTTCTTCAACTTTAATCTCCCTTAACGCCTGTGGTTTTTCTTTTTTATATCTTTTGAAATAATCTGCAGCTCCTAATCTACCGCTAATATTGGTTGCTCTGGTTAAACGACGCATTCTAATCAGTAAAAATATGGTAAAACATGTTTAAAAAGGCATGGGTAACGCAGACAAATCAGGACGTACTAAATTTAAATAATATACTAGAGATAATATTTACAATAATAAAAGGTGAGATAATGGAAAGTATTACAATATCAAAAACAGAATATGAAGAGTTATTGAAATACAAATATATACTGACCTTGGTAGAGGATGAACTACATGAAAGGCAATTTAAGGAGGAATTCGTTAAAAAAACTGAAGAGATAAGAAAGGAAATGGATAAAGGTAAAAAAGTACGTTTTCAATCTGTTGAAGAAATGGATGAATACCTAAGAAAAACCAAATAACGGGTGATCATCTGTCCTATCTAATGGATCAAAGCGAACATTTTTTAGTGATCATGAAAAAATATTGAATTTTGAAGTAAAAGAAAGTGAAAATGCAGTTCGCTTTATTAATTTTGGACATCATGATGATGTCTACAGGTGAACGGAAAATGAAGATTAAATCGATTTTTGCACGCGAGATATTAGATTCACGAGGAAACCCAACTGTAGAGGTGGATGTTTCTATTGAGACACAAGACTCGAGACGCGAGACTGTTCGTGGTGTTGCACCTAGTGGAGCAAGCACAGGTGCATACGAAGCATTCGAACTAAGAGACGGCGAAAAGCGCTATTTGGGTAAAGGCGTTCAAAACGCAGTGGAAAATGTAAATAAAAAAATCGCAAAGGCGCTTGTTGGCAAAAACTTAAAGGACCAGAACGATGCTGACCAAAAAATGCTAAAACTAGACGGCACGGAGAACAAATCAAAGCTAGGCGCAAACGCAATTGTTGCAACATCAATGGCAATTGCTAAGGCATTTGCAGCAGAGCAAGAAGAACAATATTTCGAATTTTTAGGCGGTAAGCACTTACCGCAACCAATGTTCAACATCTTAAACGGTGGCAAACATGCTGGTGGCAAGCTAGCAATACAGGAATTCATGATAATGCCGTACGGCAATAGTTTTGCAGAAACATTACAAATGGCAAGCGAGATATATCATATTCTTGGAAAACGACTTAGTGAAAAATACGGTGCGAACGCTCGTAACGTAGGCGACGAGGGAGGGTTTGCGCCACCAATCGAAAAATGCGAAGACGCGATAACTGCTATAGCAAAAGCGATCGAAGAAGCAGGTTATGTAAAAGAGACAAAACTAGCGATGGATGTGGCCGCAAGCTCTTTTTACGACGGTGTGAAGAGAACTTACAACCTTGATGGACTAGAGATAAGCAAGGATATGCTACTAGATTATTACATAGACTTGGTGGAACGCTATCCGGCAATAACAAGCATTGAAGATCCGTTTGAAGAAAACGATTTCGATTCATTTTCAATTTTAACAGACGAAGTCGAGCGAAAAGCAATGATTATCGGTGATGATTTATTAGTAACAAACCCAAAGCGAATTCAAAAAGCGCTTGATACCAAGGCTTGTAATGCATTGCTGCTAAAGGTAAACCAGATAGGCACAGTAAGCGAGGCAATAGAAGCAGCAGATTTAGTAAGAAAAAATAACTGGAAAATAGCTGTAAGCCATCGCAGCGGCGAAACAGAAGATACGTTTATTGCAGATTTTGCAACCGGAATCGAATCAGAATTTATAAAAACAGGCGCCCCAGCACGCGGCGAGCGAACTGCAAAATATAATCAATTATTAAGAATAGAAGAACGAATAAAATAGAAGAGAGAACTAGATGAATATTAAACTAGGATTAACAAATGTATTTACGAGCTTAGTTAATACGATAGGAACAATACTGGTTTTCCTGGGATTTTTTGTCTTTTTTAATTCTGGAAGCTCAACTTTTTTATTTATCGGTCTTTTACTAATATTATTATCAGAAGCAGCAAACATATACACGCTTAAATATGAAGAAAAGAGAAAAATCGAGAATATGAAGGATGATTTCTTAAAAAATGTTGGTTCAAGTTTTGCTTGGCCAGTTTTGTTATTTGTTTTGTATCTTCTCTCTTCTAGTAAAGCAATACTTAGTTTTTCATTTATAATAACAATAACTGCAACTATAAAGGTTATTTCGTTAATAATAAAAGTATATATGATTGATAATAACAGTGTTTAGCATTGTGCGATAAACCGTGCGCAATGAGCCTTTGATTATTAGTTATGTGTTTATATTCATAAGAAAACAGAAGGACAGAAGACGATGGTTGACGCGAAAAAATCGAGTTCAGTGGATGCAAAGACGTACTACCAGCTTGGCAACGACTTCTACGAAAAGGCAGATTACGAGAAAGCGATAGAAAATTACAATATGGCCATACTGTTAAATCCAATATTTTCTGAGGCTTATTTTAACCGCGCACTGTGCTACTACCAGCTCAAAAACTTTGAAAAGTCAATAATAGATTATTCAAAAGCAGCGGAGTTGGATCCGCCCAATTCGATAATTTACAATAATCGAGGAGACGCTTATTATAGAAAGCAGGATTTCAAAGAAGCAGTAAAAGATTATGACAAGGCAATACAGCTTAATCCTAATTATTTAAAGGCATTTTATAATCGTGGACTTTCTTACGCGAGTATAGAGGAGTACGAAAAATCAATAGAAGATTTTAGCAAGGTTATCCAGCTTAAAGAAGATTTCGCAGAAGCATACCATTTGCGAGGTCTTTGTTTTGAATATGCGAATAATCTTAGTACTGCAATAGAAGACTATGAAAAGGCGCTTAAGCTCAATCCGGATTTGACAGAAGCAAAGCAACATTTGGAAGGAGCTAAGGCAAAGCAAGCACAGGAAGGAAAAACAGAAGGTGGCGGGGGCGGCGCGGCGGGCGGGGATATAAAAATGCTCCAAAAACCAACTATGACATTCGAGGACGTAGCGGGCATGAATAAAATGAAAGAAGAGATACGAGACACGATCGTTTATCCAATGATAAACCCGGAGCTAGCGCGCCATTATGGAAAACTTGGCGGGGGCGGCATACTAATGTATGGTCCACCGGGTTGTGGAAAAACTTACATCGTAAAGGCAGCAGCAGGCGAATGCAAGGCAGGCTTCATAAACGCGAAATTAAGCGACTTGTTGGACATGTACGTAGGCAACACAGAAAAGAATATTCACAAGGTTTTCGAACTCGCACGAAAAAATTCGCCATGTATCCTGTTCTTCGATGAAGTTGATGCTATAGGTGGCAGACGTGACCAAGGCGAAGGAGCACAGTATATGAAAATGGCAGTTAACCAGATGCTTTACGAGATGGACGGCATTGAAGCGCACAATGAGAACATATTGGTTATCGCTGCGACAAACGCGCCGTGGGATGTTGATCCTGCACTGCGAAGAAGCGGAAGATTCAGCAAGTCTATATATATTCCAGAACCAGATACTACCTCGAGAGAGGCGATAATGAAAATGCATGCTAAGAAAAGACCTATGGCAAATGGCATCCCGTTTAAATTATTTTCATGGGCAACAAATGGCTATGCTTCCTCAGACTTAAAGGCATTAGTTATGGAAGCCACTGACTTCCCTTGGAAAGAAGCATATTTAGCAATACAGGCAAAAACGCAGCAATATCTAAAGCAAGGACTATCACAGCAGGATGCAGAGCAAAGAGCGAATGCAGAAGTTCAACCAAGGCCAGTTACAACAAATGATTTTCTAAAAGCGCTAAGTAAACGCGATTCAAGTTTACCGCCATGGTATGGGCAAGCAAAAAAACAAATAGGAAAACAGGAAGAACTGACAGTAATAGATGGAAAAGAGCATAAAAAGATAGGCGAACCAAAGATGGGGCCAGAAGAAAGGGCTGCATTCAAAGAGCTATTGAAGCAAATAGAAAAGCGCAATCAATGGTGGCATAAAACTAAAACAAAGACCATAAAGTTTATTGCAATGGCGATAATACGCATAAGAGCAGTGTTGCCAGTATAAAACTAGGCCAAACTTTTTCAATTTAACTTAATTATTTAAATGTATTATCTGTTAGATATTTATGCAAATAAAAAATGGGAAAATATTTTTTAAAAACCAACTGGTCGAAAGGAATCTGATTATTGAAAATGGGTTAATTAAAAGAATATCCAACTACAGCGCGAGCGAAGAAGAAAAACAAGACGAGGTAGTTGATGCAAAGGGCATGCTTATTTTGCCTGGTCTGATAGATGTCCATGTGCACATGCGCGAACCAGGAGATACTTACAAAGAGGATTTTAAAACAGGCTCGCACGCAGCAATTGCTGGTGGAATAACAACTGTTATAGATATGCCTAATAACAAGCTACCAACGATAACTGCGCAGCGCTTAAAAGAAAAAGAAAAACTCGCAAAGCAGAAAGCGATTTGTGATGTTTTTTTCCATATGGGTGCGACAGAAAACAATTTTGATGAGATAAAAAAAGCAGAACCACTTTCTCTTAAGATGTATTTAAGCGAAACTACTGGCGATTTAGTATTAAAGGATAAAAACGCGATCAAAAAACACCTTGAAATTTTTACCAGAAAGATAGTAGTGCATGCTGAAGGGCAAATGCTAATAGACAGGCTAGTATCGCTTTTATACAAAAATAAAAAAGGAAATATACATCTAGCACATACAACAACTGCAAAAGAAATTGATACAATAAAGGCAGTTAGTGGAACCATTGAAGTTACCCCGCATCATCTGTTCTTATCTAAAAAATATGAAGAAAAACTTGGCAAATTAACACCAGTAAAGCCACCTTTGCGAGACGAAGCAGATAGAAGATTGCTTTGGCAAAGCTTAGATAAAATAGACTGTGTAGCAACTGATCACGCTCCGCACACTATAGAGGATAAAGAAGATGGTGCATATGGTTATCCGGGACTGGAAACAAGCTTAGCAATAATGCTGGATGCATATAACAAAAAATTACTAACAATAAATTGGATTGTTGAAAGAATGGCTATAAATCCTGCAAAAATATTTGGTTTAAACGATAGAGGCGAAATCGCTGTAGGTAAAAAAGCGGATTTGATATTCGTAGACACCAAGCAAGAATGGCAAGTAAAAGGAGAAGAACTAGAAACGAAATGCAAATGGTCGCCTTTTGATGCCTGGCACCTGAGAGGGAAGGTAAAAACAGTAATAAGAAATGGGAAGACTATTTACGAGGGCGGAGAATTCGTTTATTAGATTATTATAATAATTTAAACAACCTTGACATTAACTTTTTGTCCATCATAAGAAATATCAAATCGCCTCAAACCTTGAGATGGTTTATCTATTTTTAGAGGAGTAACTGGAAATTTTACAATATCCACGATATCAGTATCTCCACTACTAGTACTTATCTTAACCAGAACTTCTCCGCCACGTCCAAGATTGTTTAACTCAATAAGCTTAACATTGTTTGGCACAAAGATTTCGGCTCTTAAAGAAGAATTTTGACCCAAGTTTCCAACAGCATTAATCAGATTCGACAATCGAGTAGACATCAGTTCAGACTGAACCTGGAATAGTTGCTCGTTTGATTCGTTGGTCTTAAAATAAACGCTAAGAAGTAATGGTATAAATATTACCAAGATAGCGGCAATCATGACCATTAATTCGATACTTATTTGGGCCTTGGACATATTAACATACCTACTTTCAGATGGCACCTACTCTTCTACTCTAGATTTTTTCCTGTTTGTATCTATACCTTTCTTTTTGCTCAGCAGAACGTAAATCTCTTTCGCTAGGCTCGCAATAGTATCATTAAGCTTATAGTCTTCTGCTGAAACAGATAAACGATCTTTATCCATATCTACAAGGATTTTAGCGCTATAAACTGATTTGCCTTTTTTAATATGTAACACTGCGCTTTTTATTGCGAAGGATTTTGAAAACCTTTTGAACGTATCAGCTAAAGTGTTCTTAATATCGTCATGATAGTTTTGGTCATCTTCTGATAACCCGCTAATAGACAAGTTGAACTGTTCTTTTGTAGATTCTAAAACATCTTTGAATACATCCACTGCAGCAAGAATCCCGATTGGCTTTTTATTTGAAACTACCAAAACGTATGCGGTATTATGATCGACCATCTTTTTTATAGCGTCCTCTACTAAGCTATCGCTATTTACTACGACCAAGCCTTCTTCCACTAGGCTAGACAAAGGCAAATCTCCTTCTTTATCTACTTCTGTAATAATTTCCTTATCTCTTCTGCCTTTTGGTTTTAAAATTGCGGCAATATCAAAGGTAGATAAAATGCCATACGGATAACCATTATTAATAATTACTAAATGATGCGTTCCGAACTCTTTCATCTTAGATTTTGCATTTCCTAAAGTACTATTAAGATCTATAGAATGAACTGGGGAGTTCATGAGATGGGAGACTAACTTTTTCTGGATCAAACGAAGTGATAATATATCCTTGAGAATTTCTATCCTTGATATTAGCCCTAAAGGTAACCGCTTCATCTGAGCAACTGCTGGAAGAAATTTAAAATGCCCAGTTAAAAAAGAATTTAACTTTTCAAATATCGTAGATTCTGGATAAATAACTGGCGCTTTTATGCATGAATTACCGCATTTTGATCTGCTAACGTCGGCAACACCCAATCTAATATTGCGATCATCTAGTATCCCTAGATAAGAACGGTTTTTCATAACAATGACTGCGTTCCTTCTGGTCAAAATTTCGTCCAAAGCCCTAGACAAAGGCTCATCTGCATCTAATATTAAAGCGTTTTTAACTTCCATTTTTTCCCTCCACTGGCAAGATCCCGTGACCTGAGGTCACGAACTCTCGATGAAATTTTTATTTCATCAAGATGCATGCTGTGCATGCATCGGTAATCAAAGGTATTTCTTATAAAAACCTAAACCAAATATATAAAAATGAGTATATTAATAAAACATACTATGTCCCATGCAAAAGAAGTGTTCAGCTTAGAGTCTATGGTATCTAAGCCAACGTGGAAAGAAATGCTGTTAGATTTGATAGAAAAAAAGAAATTGGACCCTTGGGATGTAAATATAGCCCAAATCGCTGACGATTATTTGAAAAAAATAAGGGAATTGGAAAAGGTTAGCTTAGTAATACCTGCAAACATAATACTAGCTGCTTCTATTTTATTAAGGTACAAAAGCGATTATATAAGATTCAAAGAACCGATTTCTGACGTAATTATGCCGCTTGATGGTGAGGACCAACAATTCGAGGATATCCCACAACTGGAATTAAGCACAAGAATTCCTCCGAAGAGGCAAATTACACTGGATGAACTGATTCAGGAAATGGAAAAAATAATAAAATATGAGAATGTCGAGCGAGCAATAAAGCATCGCGGCGGGATCG
>JAHFGR010000047.1 GCA_023247345.1 Microcaldota archaeon
TGTCTTTAGCTTCCCTAAGTTCAACACGAAGTCTTCGGACTTCTTGACGCGGATCGGATGATTTTTTTAGATGAGATCCGAATCTTCTTTGCATTTTCATTCCACCATTTCACGCAACCGACCTAGAGCTTATTGCTTATAGCCGATCAAGCCGTATCCACATCATCTTGCTTAGCAGTATCTGCTACTTGGGTCTTACTTGCAAGCATTGGATCTTTTCCATCTCCGCCGTAAATAAACTGAACAATACTCATGTCAGCATTACGAACAGTCATATCATCGTAAACAATCAAATCTTGCAGTGCGTTAATCAATCTGCGCTGCATGTATCCAGATCGCGCAGTTCGAATAGCAGTATTAACTAATGCTTCTCTGCCGCCCATAGCATGGTTGATAAATTCATAAGGTGTTAAACCTTTCTTAAACGATGAATAGACAAAACCGCGCTCTTTTGCAGTTAAAATGCCGCGCTTGAAATAAGGCAATATTCTGCCTTTGTAACCGCGCTTTAATCTCTGGTTGCGCACTGTTTGCTGAGAAACAAGCGCACTCATTTGAATTGCATTAAGCAAACTACCACGCGCGCCAATCTTCGCCATGAGAATAGTTGGATTAGCTATTGTAAGATCATCTTCAACAAGCTTTCCGATATCTTCACGCGCTTTAGATGTGATCTGAACAATGAGTCGTTCCAATGTTTCTTTCAAACTCATACCTGGCGATCTCTCGAGTGTTTTGCTTTTATACTGCATGATAACGTTGTCTACTTCTCTATTCATCTTATCCAATATTTTCGCCATTTCAGCTTCTGCTTTTTTGGAAAGCCCGTAATCATTTAATGAAACACTCAGGCCATAAAGACTAATGCTCTCAAGCGCAAGTTTAGTTGCATTATTTAAGAAATTCTTTGTAAATTCCGGACCTTTAAGTATGAAAATGCGCTCAAGCATCTCGCTTTCTATTGCCCTGCTTTCTATCGCACCCTTAATTAGCTGCCCGTTTTTAATAACTATTTCTTCGCCGAGCTTTGATTGGATTTTCATAGTTATTTCCTTTGGCATTAATAAAGAAAACAAAAGTTTACCTGAATAATTTCCATTCTTTTTATCAGGCTCTGGAAGCTCAGTTATTCCAATCAGATATAAAAGATTTGATGCGTCCTCTTTTGAAAACTCACGATCATCTTTAGTTAAGAAATAAAGTCCAGAAACATGATCTTCTTGTGGCTTGATAATCGCATGTCCGTGTCTTGGTGAAAGAATCTGCTGTTCTACTTTTAAAAGGTATACTGCTTCTGCTTGCGCTTCTTCTGTTTGTAGAATATGAAGATTCATTTCGTCTCCATCAAAATCTGCGTTATATGGAGAAACAACAACTGGGTTTACCCTAAATGTTTTTCCTGACATAACTTTTATATGATGAGCCATCATAGAAGGCCTGTGCAAACTTGGCTGTCTGTTGAATAAGGCAATATCACCATTAACAATTTGCCTTTCTAAAATCCAACCAACTTTAAGTTGTTCTGCATGTTCTTTTTTTGCTTCTTCTGTATCTCCAACGCGCAATCGCTTTCCGTCTGGTCTTAATATATAAATTGCCTTTGGATACTCCAAAGATAAAACATATTTCTTTGCTTCTTCGATGTTCCATTCAGTAACAACCATTGGAATAGTAAGTTCTTCTGCCATTGCTTTTGGCACGCCAACTTCATCAATGCTGATTCTTGGATCTGGAGATATAACAGTTCTTGCAGAGAAGTTAACACGCTTTCCGCTAAGATTATATCTGAATCTTCCTTCCTTGCCTTTCAATCTTTGCGCCAATGTCTTTAGCGGACGACCGCTTCTATGACGAGCTGGCGGAATATTTGCAGTTTCATTATCAAAATAAGTTGTAACGTGGTATTGCAAGAGTTCCCATAAATCTTCGATAATAAGTTGTGGTGCACCTGCGTTTATGTTTGCCTCAAGCTTCTGATTAATCCTAATAATATCTACAAGCTTGTGAGTAAGGTCGTCTTCGCTTCTTTCACCAGTTTCTAATGTAATACTTGGACGGACGCTTACTGGAGGCACAGGCAACCCGGTTATTATCATCCACTCCGGACGTGAATATAATGGATCAAAACCAAGTTCGCGTAAATCATCATCTGGAATTGCTGCGAGCCAATCGCGAATTTCTGTTGCCAGCATTGGCTCTTTTCCCTTGTAAAATGAAGTTGGTTTTAATAATTTCACATCTGGAATTTCAATATTGCAGCGATTGCATTTCTTTGCTGCTTTTTCTTTCTTTGCTTTTTTCTTTTCTTCTTTTTTTGGCTCTTCTGCCGTGATTACTGGAACGTCTGGATTTGCCGTCTGCTCTACTACTGGCTCAGGCTCTGGTGCTGCCTCGCGCTCGACCTCTTTTACGATTTCCTGTAATCTTTCTTTTGTGATATAAATGCGCTTACAGTCTGGACAACTGCTTTTTAATACAAATAATATTTGTTTTGCAAATTCTACATGAATAACCGGCCTTACTAAGTCCAAGTGGCCAAAATGACCGGGACATTCCTTTACCCTGCCGCCACATGTTTTGCATCTGAGACCGGGATCAACAACGCCTAATCGCGTATCGACCAATCCACCGTCAATTGGATATCCATCATCATCGTACGTATCTGGTATTATTATTTTTGCAGCGCTCATTTTTCTTATCATTTCCGGTGAGAACAGAGAAAATTTTATTTTATCCAAAATTTTTGATACATAATCCATATTATCATTCCTCTTCAGATTATAATAAATATAATTTAACTTCTTCTTAATGATCAAGCCAAACTGCCCAAGACATGGTCAACAGTTCTCGCATCTTTAAGGCGACTTTCTACTTGTTCTAAAGCGCGTAGTACTGAACCATTAGTAAAATCCAATTGTCTTGATAATCTAATGTACTCTAATTCATCATTAGTAAGAGGGTTAAGAGGACAATTAGATAGGATATCAGCTTGTTCTAGTGATAACTCTCTATTCGTAAATTGAATACCCGCGTAACGCCATGAAGCAATTGGATGCGAAACATGACAAATCCAAGGAGATTTGTTTTCTTGCAAAAATTTTGCAAAAAAGTTTTCAGCTCGTCTTTTGCCCCATGCCGTGCGCGTTGCATTAATCGTAGCAGCACGATCTTGTTTTACAACAACTCTTTTTTCAGTATGCGGAACAATGTACATATTCTATCCTTTATCCTTCAATAATAATCTTGGGAAAATACTCATTGATTTAATTTCGTCTAGCAATAGCTTGAATGCATAACTTACTTCTACCTGATGTATGTTTTCACCTTGGCAAACTGGGCAAAGATCTTTATTGCGCGCGTAGTCATGTGTTGCCACTCCGCCGCAATCGTTGCAAACAAGCTGTACAGTTTTATCGCTCTCTTCGAGCAAACGTTCTTTGATAAGCATACTCGCCCCATAGCTGATAAGACAATCCCGTTCCATTTCACCGAAACGTAAACCACCTTCACGTGCACGGCCTTCTGTTGGCTGGTGAGTAAGTAATTGTACTGGACCTCTGCTTCGCACGTGCATCTTGTTACTAACTAAGTGATGTAATCTTTGATAATAAGCAACGCCAATGAAAATTTTAGCCTTTATTTCCTGACCAGTTACACCGTCATATAAAGTTTCTTCGCCATGCTCGTTAAACCCATTTTTCTTAAGCGTTTCAACAAATTCTTCTTCTTTATTACCGCTAAACGCAGAACCGTCTACTAATTTTCCTTCGAATGAAAACGCCTTACAACCAAGCATTTCTAGCAAATGGCCAGCAGTCATTCTACTTGGAATGGCATGTGGATTCATTATTAGATCTGGAACAATTCCATCTTTTGTAAATGGCATGTCTTCATGCGGAACGAGCAAACCAATAACTCCTTTCTGACCATGCCTTGATGCAAATTTATCTCCTACTTCTGGAACTTTAACAGTACGAACTCGAACTTTTACTAATCTATTTCCGCTTGGACCTTCGGTAACAAGAACACTATCTACTCTGCCTGACTCGCCTGGCTTCAGAGCGAGCGAACTTTCGCGCTTTTTTTCTTCCACTGCACCGAAAACAGATATTTCTTCTAGAAATCTAGGTGGAGAGGTTTTGCCAACAAGCACGTCCTTGCCCTTAACATCGCTTTCTGGTAATATTATTCCATCTTCTGCCAAATGCCGATAAGACTCTTCGCCACGATAACCTGCAACATCTGGAGTAGGCGCTTCTACTTTATCTTTTTGGCCGCCAGGATAAACTCGCTCTTCTGTTTCATAAGTTTTGAACATTGCAACTCTGCCGAGCCCGCGATCAACTGCGCTTCGATTAACGACAAGCGCATCTGCCATATTATATCCGTGATAACTCGTTAACGCAACTATAAAGTTCTGGCCTGCGGATTTGTTTTTGAGCTTCATTGCCTTGTATATACTTGTTTGAAGAATTGGCTGCTGAGGATAAAACATAATGTAAGCGCGCGTATCGTAACGAAGATTAAAGTTAGTTGTATAAATACCTAGGCTTTGCTTAGCCATTGCGCATGCCATTGTAATTCTTGGTGAAGAATTATGTTCTGGATACGGCAACACAGATGAAACAACGCCAAAAATGCCTGCATTGTCTACTTCCAAATGGGTATGCTCTGGCAGGATTTCTTTTTCAGTAAGCGCTACAAATGCATTTTCTTCTTCTTGTGCGTCTAAGTATTCGATAACGCCCATTTTTACAAGATGATGCCAGTTTAGATCATTGTTTTTTAATTTTTGTAAAATTTCCGGAGTCATTCTGGACTTGCCGCCTTCAACTACTATGAACGGACGTCGCACACGACCTTTATCAGTAACTACGTGAAGCTCATCAAGCCTCTCGCTGTAGTAAACATTTACTTGAAAATTAATTTCGTTCATTCTTCGCTTTTCGCGTAAGCGCTGCGCTAGATCTGAGCCGCTTGGATGCAATCCAACATATTTTCCATTTAGATAAACAGATGTTCTCGAATCAGCAGTACGTTTTCTTCTTTTACCCATCTCTTATGCACCTCTTGTGCTCCTGCACTTATATATTTCTTATATTAGAATCGGGACCCCGCCGATTGCCTTGACGTCGCTTCTCTCCGTCGGTTATCGGCACCCCGATTCGACCGACTTTATAAAACCTCATGAAAAATAATCTTTTCTTCTAGTTAATTTGACAGCTCCATATGGCAAGCCTCTTGCTGCACGTTCTTCTAAATGACCTCGATCTAGATGATGGGGGCGATCGAAACTATAACTACCATCAGATCTCTGATCTTCTTTCCTTGGCTCTCTTCTTTTAGAACCCCCAGTTTTTTGTGGTTTAAACCCTTTAGGAACGTGAGTATAGCCATTATCGCCGAATCCTGCAGCTTTATCAACAATAGGTTCTCTTCTTTTAATTTCTCTTCTTGGAGCTCCACGTAAAGTTGGACGAGAATGCTCGCCATCTTCTCTTCTTCCTAAAGCACGAACACTAGTTTGTGGTTGCTGATTTCTTGCCATAATTATCACTTAACATCAAATGCTTTTATCAATCGCAAAATTTCTTCATCATCAATGCCAGTGCTAACCTCTGCCATTACTGATAAGTTCTTTACAAGCGAACAACTTGGGCCTTCTGGAGTTTCATTTGGACATAGTCTTCCAGTGTGCGTTCCATGCAAATCTCTTGCCTTGAAGTGCGGATGCTTTTTACTAAGTGGAGAGATTATTCTGCGCAAATGGGATATTGTAGATAAATAACTAACACGATCAAGCAATTGCGAAACACCTGTCTGTCCTGCGATCCAGTTGCCTGTAGCCATTGCATATCTGATTCTATCTGCCATCGCATCCTGACGGACAAGTGTATGAACTTGCAATCTACGACCGCGTGCATCTGCGCGCGATGCTTGATAAACTAAATCCTTTACTAAAAATTGGAATGCATATCTGAATAGTTCTTCCATTAGTTCTCCAGCAAGCTTAACGCGCTTATTTGCATAATGATCTTTGTCATCAGAGCCAAGCTCTTTGTATGAAACACGAACTGCCTTTTCTGCCATTTTTATCAAGAACTTCGCTTTTTCCGAACGATCAGCTTTATTAACACCAATATGCGGCAACAGATAGTTATCAAGAAGATTTTCCATTCTTGTTAATCTGAATTCTGCTGGTTGACCAGGAGAAAGCTTTCTGCTTAGCAGATCAACAGCTTCTTCCCTATTTCTGCTCTCTTCATTTTCAAGATTAAGGAAAACGTCATTTTGTACGCGCTTGTTTTGAGAGAATGCTTTTGTAATTTCTGAATTTGTTTCTAACGCAAGCACGCGAAGCAATTGAATCAATGAGATACCAGAGGGAGCCGAGGGAAATTCTGCAGTAAATACACCGTCTGCATTTCTATCAACAACGCAACGAGCGCGGAAACCGAAATAAGTAGAAAATATTTTTGCAACAATTCCGCCACGCTCTTTTGTCACCATGAGCTTGTTCGGAACGAGATCTTCAATGCTAACAAGAACGCGTTCGCTTCCATTTATAATAAAGTAACCACCCGGATCATCACCATCTTCACCGTTTTCTACAAGTTCGTTCTCGCCCATGTTAGCCAAATAACATAATTTTGATTTTACCATTATCGGAAGCTCGCCAATGAAAACGTCGCTATATGTGGGCCTTTCAACGCCGTTAAAAACAGGAACTATTTCTAAAAATATTGGTGACGCATAAGTTAGATTTCGCAATCTTGCTTCTAATGGAAATATTTGCCTATAACCGCCTTTTACCTCGTAATATCTTGGCTGTTCTATGCGCACTTTGCCAAGCTTGAGTTCGAAGCCCTCGACGTTAGTATTGATCTTGGCAATTCTGGAGATAACATTTTGAACCCCTGTTTCTACAAATTTATTATAAGATTCTAATTGTTGCTTGACTACAGTATTGACTTTATAATATGCCTCGATCAAACCGTTTGAAACCATAATATCTCCCACCGCTATGAGCCTTGCGCAATGCGCATCACCAATAATTATTTTGCACTACTAACTACTAATCGATAAACAACATATTTTCCAGTCGTATCTTCGCGATTTATTGCGATTATGTCGCCTGCATTTGCTTTTGCTGCTTGTACTGACGCATCGCTGACAAGAATTTTGGGAAGCTGGCCTTCGTCGATACCAAATTTTTTAAGAACTCGTTTTTTTTCACTGTCGTTAATTACTTCCATTTTAGGAACTAGAAAATGAGATAAGACATCAATTGAACTCGCTGTTTTTTTCTTCGCCAATAAACCACCTAGAATACAGAACCTAAGCTAACACTTAAGCATTAGCACAGTAGGTAATATTGATAACGAAAGATTTAAAAATAAATATGCTCCAACGCAAGCACCCAGAAATTTCTCAATTTATCATCAATTTAGTAAAAGGTTCTTACTGCTGCCCAAACTTCAGTTTTTTGACCGAACTTTTCCAGGGAAATTTTTTCGATTTTGTACTGGGCCAAGACTTGTGAATAAGGTTGATGTATTCTTTCGCTGTGATCTTGTAGAACTGTCCGTAACATGCTCTCATTTGGCGCCAGATATAACCCACCAGCAATAGTTTGTGATGATTGATGACCATTTGGAACTTTCATCGGTTTTTTTTGATCAAACATGAATAAAACGTCACCACCAGCTTGTATATCACGTCTGAACACAAGTGCATATGTATCCTTATCTTGTCGCCCTATCCAGTACAGACCTGCAGCTTTAAAATCAAGTACGTTTCCAAACTCGTTAGAGTGTGTAAACATCTTTCCCAACGCATCTTTTAAATTCTGATCTAGCTGTTTAAGTACTTGCTGCGGTGTTAACTCTTCATGCTTTGATTTATTTGCCTCGACCATTTTATCAACATCAATTTTATTGAGGAAGTTTTATAAAACCTAGCTTTATTTTTTCATCGCGGTCGCAATTACTGAAGCTAGGAAATAGTAATGGTATTGAAATTATCGCCCATAACGTAGAAAATAAAGATTATAGGATTGTTGGCAGAGCAATATGATAATGAAGAAATGTCAGTGGTTTAAATTTCATTAGGAAAAAGATTGGACTATGTTTTTCCTTTTGCATGTATAAATAACACTGACTGGTTTTATAAAAACATATCGTAGAATAATCTTTATGATCCTGATAATAGATAATGGTTCGCAGTATACACACTTGATAAAGCGCAATTGCCGGGATATGGGTTTTGATAGTGAAATAATAAGCAATAAAAAAACACTTTCTGAAGTAAAAAACTTGGTAAAGAATGCGGAAAAAATAATATTAAGCGGCGGACCGAGTAGTGTTTATTCCAGCAATAATGGATTAGGAGAAGCGATTATTAAGAAACTTGCAGTACGCCAGATGCAAGAGACTATAGGCAGTAGGCA
>JAHFGR010000048.1 GCA_023247345.1 Microcaldota archaeon
TTGTCTTCCAGAGCGTTAGCTTCAAATCCATTTGATAGATATAAGAGAGAGCCAAAGTTTGAAGCCAGAAAACCAGACATTACGGGCCAGTCATATCAAGAGCAAGCAAGAAAAGCAAGACAAATGCTAAGATCAATGGATCCGGAAAAAGTAAAACAAGTAATTGAATTTCACAGAGATTTAAATTTCTTTCAAGCGCTAGCACTAGCAAAAACAGAAGGAAAACTAATTGTTCCAAACGATGTTCATGATCGAATTTTAACAAAACTAACCGGCAGAAAAGATGAAAAATATTTGGAAGAAAATTATCCAGTATGGACCGGCACTTTAATTATTTATGAGGCACCAAACGTGCCATTCGGCGAGAAAGTTCTTTTTCAAGGACTCACTTTCACAGTTCCAAAGCAATTCAGAGGAAAGAAAAACTGCGCTTTAGTGGTCGAACATCCTGATTTTGAGCTTATTATTTTGGGAGATAGTAGCTATGAACTAAAAATAACTGATGAAAAAATTCATCAAATCAAATACTTCCCTAAAAAAGATGGTTTTTATATTCTACATCCAGAAACAAAAATTCCAATAGGAGAACCAGTAAGAGAGCCAGAAGATGCAAGATATTTATGGCGAAAATATGATTCTTGCCTGGGCCCTGTGGCTCGCAACGTCGGCTTCGACGGCGTCAGGGGGCAGTACGTCTATGCGGACGGCAGGTCTGCCGGTCGCTTCGGGGTGGCGTTGATGCCGTTGGCGGCCGTGCCGTCAAATTTTGTCCAGCAGGACAATGTTCTTACGGCTATCCCAGAAAAAAGTGATTCACAATGGCTAGTGCACAAAGATTAGTAAGATCCATTACTACTTTTACGCGGGCGAACAATCTCTTTGATAGATATAAAAGAGAAGCTCCGCAAGTAGTGAGAGAGGCAAAAGTAGAAGAGAATAAGGCAGTTCAAAAGTTGAAAAAAGCATGGGAAATAGCTTCTAATAAGTATGGTGTTGATCGAACCAGTTTCTATCGTACTACTAAATCTATCCTAAATAGTGCGCACGCTGTTATTAAAGATTTGAAATATTCTGCAAAAGACGTCGAAATGTTTAGCTTAGCATTAGCAGAATTTCAGGACGAAGAATATTTTGCAGAAAGGGCAGGGATATTCCTCAGCGTTTTAATTAATAATGGGCAAGATGAGAGCTATCTTGTGCATACCTTTCATTTAGGACAAGAAATCGAACATTTTGGTTACGAGAATAAAAAGAATGTAATTGTTAACGGAGATGGCGGACGTAATTCTTTTAAAGAAATGAAAAGTGGCGCAGTAACAATTAATGGAAATGGTGGTTGGCATGTCGGAGACGCGATGAGCGGTGGAACTCTTATTATAAAAGGCGATGCAGACGAAGGCGTTGCATATCTTATGAGCGGAGGACGTATTACTGTAGAAGGAAACGCATCAATTGCTGCTGGAGCGCATATGAGTGGTGGTGTTCTAATAGTTAGAGGAGATATTGGTTATGAAAGTGGTGCGTGCATGACTGGTGGCAGAATCGAAGTTTATGGAAATGCTGACCAGTTAATTGGATATGCGGCTACAGGCGGAGAGATTCATCTTCATGGGCTTTATCGTTCAATATCTCCTCATCCTTTCGAGGGAAATGTAAAAATTTTCCATAAAGAAAAGTTAATCCATCCACGTGTTGAAAATGTTAGTTAGCGCACAAAAAAGATTCGAAAGAGTTGCTATGGCCAGAGGTTTTGATAGATATAAAAGAGAAGCGAAACGCGAAGTTCGATTACCAGAGGTAAAAGAAAACGAAACACTAAAACAACTTAAAGCAGCCTGGAAAATATTTACCATAGATGGAAATAACTTCGGTCTTTACCATAATTATGATAAGATTTTATCTCTTATAAGAAATATTGGATGGTCAGCAAAAGATGTCGAACAATTTAGCCTGATGCTTATCGAATTTCAAAACGAACCAGTTTTTCATTTTAAAGCCGGGTTGTTCTTAAGTGCTTTAATAAACGAAAGCGCAGATCAAGAATTTATCATTCACACTACTTATCTTGAGAAGAGTATATACAACCTAGGTACATTTAACAAAAAGATTGTCAGAATAAAAGGAGATGCAGGTAAAGACTTAGGCGAGCTGATGCAACGCGGGCACATATTTTTAGAAGGAAACGCATGTCAAGGAGTAGGTTCTGGTATGCGTGATGGCCTAATAGAAATAGAAGGAAATGTTGAAGATTATATGGGCCATGCCATGAAGGGCGGCATAATTGTCATTAATGGAAACGCAACCTTTAATGTCGGTGATCATATGAAAGATGGCATGATAATTGTTAGAGGAAACGCAGATATACGTACTGGTTGTCATATGGCCGGCGGTATAATAAAAATATTAGGTGGATATTGCGCCGAATATGTTGGCAGGTCCATGCGTGGCGGTAGGATTTATGTCGAAGGAGACAGTTGTCGAATAGACAAAGATATATTTGGCGGCGAGATTTTCCATAAAGGAAAATTAGTCTGGTCTAAATCAAGTGATTCACATGATGGCTAGCGCACAACAACCGTTACTCAATCGAGCAGTTCGAGCTACGATGGCAGATTTTGGAAGATACAAAAAAGAACCTAGACAAACAGTAAGGCGAGCTGATGTAAAAAAGGGCGACATATCAAAAGCGCTTAAAGACGCGTGGGTAAAAGTAGAATATGAAAATAATCATGAAATATTTTATATCAAAGCTATTAATTTGTTAAAAGATATTGTTTATTCTTCTAAAGATGTGGGAAATTTCAGCATTGCTCTAGCGGAGTTTCAAAACGATAAGCGGTTTTCTTGGAAAGCAGGAATGTTCCTTAGTGCTTTGATAAATACGTGCAGAGACCAAGATTTTATTATTTATACAAATCATTTAGCTGTAAATCTAGTTCTTCTAGGCTATCAAAATACAAAGAGTATCATAGTAAATGGTGATGTAGGAGATGATCTCGGTTCTAATATGGAGGGTGGGACGATTACAGTAAATGGAAACGTAGAATCATGGTGCGGAATTAACATGAAGAGCGGAGTGCTTATAATAAACGGGAACACGGTCCATTCTCTTGGTTATAATCTGCAAGGTGGATCAATTATAATAAACGGGTATGCAGGTTTTTGGGTCGGTGAATATATGAGTGGTGGGAATATCTATATTAATGGTAACTTTGAACTCAACCTCAATCGTTTTGGCGGCAGAATATACCATGAGGGAAGATTAATATCTGGTGAATCAGAATGATTGCAGTCGAAAGAATTGCTCGAGTGTCGCAATATGGCATTTCTAGAGCGCATAATCAGTTTGGCAGATATAAACGAGAAGAATACTATCCAGTTAGAACTCCAGACACCAAGAAAAACGAAGTAGTAGCTCAGCTTAAAGAAGCTTGGCGTAATTTTCATTTTAAACATAATAGCATGTCGGTCATAGAATACCGTAAAGCGTTAAATTCAATAAAAGGAACAAATTACCCAGCTAAAGATGTTGAGATGTTTAGCTTAATTCTTTCAGAGTTTCAAGATGAAAAAGATTTTGATAGAAAAGCAGGCTTATTTCTTAGTGCATTGGTAAATACTGGGTCTAGTTCAAGTTATATCATTCATACTTATCATCTAGAAATAAAGCCAGAGGAACTTTGCTTTGAAAATATAAAAAATGTAATTATTAATGGAGATGTCGGCGATTGTTGCGGCAATAATATGCAAACTGGCAAATTAGTAATTCAAGGAAATGCAGGTCAATTTTTAGGCGAATTTATGACAGGTGGGGCAATAGTTTGTAATGGAGATGCTGATGGCGGTCTTGCTCAAACAATGGAAGGTGGAACAATAATAATTAATGGTAATACAGGGCCAACCATTGGCCAAGGGATGAAAGGCGGGGAAGTTCATATCGAGGGTGATTATAATTCGGGTAATTACGAAAGTTTGATGATTCGCATTGCCGGTAAAGTTTTCCATAAAGGTAGGCTACTTTATGGAAAAGAATAGAAAGATTCAGTTACATTTTTAAACTATTACAATCCAATATTTATATTAAAAATATTGAAATCTGGTGATAATATGGAAAACATAAATGTAACATTTTCAATACCTGTAAAACTAAAAGAGGAGATGAATCAGTTTTCAGATGTGAATTGGTCGAGAACTGCTGCAGAACTCTTAGAAGAAAAAATAAAACGATTAAAAGTTCTCAAAAGACTAGAAAAACTCTTAGAAGGTAGCAAATTAGATGAAGAAGATGTTGAAAAAATCGCAGCAAAGGTAAAAGAAGGAATTGCAAAAAGGCATGGTTTATGAAGATTGTAATAGACGCAAATATATTTTTTTCAGCGTTTATAAGAAAAAACTCAGTTGTAAGACAAATACTACTTGATCCTCATTTAGAACTGTTTTCCCCAGAATGGCTTTTAGAAGAGTTTGATAAAAATCAAGGTGAGATTCTTAAGAAAATGGATAATAGAGAAAATTTTTTAGAAACAAAAGAATTGTTGCTATCTTTTATAAAAATAGTTCCTAAGGAAATGTATGAGCAGTGGATAGAATCAGCATCAAAAGAATTGAAGGAAAATAAGAAAGATATTCCTTACATCGCGCTTTGTTTATCTATAAAAGCACCTCTTTGGTCAAATGATAATAATCTTAAAAAGGAACAAAAATTGGTTAGAGTTTTAACGATCAGCGAAATGATGGATCTATTCAAAATTCGTCCTTGAAATTTTTATAAAATGAGGCTCGTCTTTCTCAACATATGCGATTACTAATTCTTTTCTTAATTTTCCGGCAAAACCAATCGCCTGTTTTATGTCTTTCATGTTTGTTTGCCAGTTGCTTGGCACTACTTTCAAAACAGATTGTGTTCTATCTTCGCCAACTCTAATGCCCTTTTGATGTACTCGAAAATATTCTGTTGTATCCATGCTGACTCTGGTTATATATCCCCGTTCCCGCAGGAATTTTATTATTTTATATTTGTCATCTGTCAATTCGTCTTCTTTTCTTGCATTTTCAAGTATTTTTTCTTTATCAAATTTTATTATTCCCTTATCCGCGAAATACGCTGCTTCGAGCAAAGGCAGTTTTGCATTTCCACCTTCTTCTATTCCTGCACCTAGGCCAATTAATTTTTCGATAAGCTCGCTATCAGTAAGTTCCAAATAATCCTTTTCTAATTTTAGCATAATTAAAACCTTTTATAAGATCTTCCTTTTGTTTTTTTGCAATATCTGTTCAACAGCATTATTATGTAAGTTTTCTATTTCTATATCAGCATCGTGACTCCCAGAAGTGCTATCTATTTTGACATTTGCTATTTTGAAAATCCTTTGTAATAAACTTTGATGCGTATTAACATTAGCTATTCTCTCAAATGGTATAATTGTTCTTTTGACACTTATAATTCCAGTTTTTAATATTATGTCGTGATCGCTTAGTTCTATTACCCTAAATCTATTTGCTATAAAACTCATTCCTGCTCTTGTTACTACTAGCAACCAAACTATTAATATTGATTTATCATTGTAACCTTTTATGTTGTCGGGTAAATGCGGTACTAAGAATTCTAAAATTAATGTAATTATAATTCCGAATATCAAATATCTAAAATAAGAAGGCAAGCCACTAGGATGAAATGTTTCAGACATGTTTTTATTCTCTATGCAAACAAATAAAAATATGGTTATTACCGCTTACTGTGATGGCGCATGCTTTGGAAATCCAGGGCCAATGGGCATTGGAGTTGTAATTTGGAAAAACGGGGATAAAATAAAAGAAATTAGCGAACCTATTGGAAACGGAACTAACAATATTGCAGAGTATAATGCTGTTATTCGTGCCCTACAAGAAGCTAAAAAATTAGGAGAGAAAGAAGCTGTTGTTAGAAGCGATAGTCAACTTACAATGCACCAGCTAAACGGTAAATACAAAGTAAAAGAAAAACATTTGAAATTATTAAAATTAGAAGTAGAAGAATTGCGAATTGGAATGCACGTTAAATTCGAGCACATCCCTCGTGAGTGCAATAAGCAAGCAGATTATTTATCTAAAAAGGCGATCAAATATGAAACTGACAACAAACCTTGAACTCGGTAAATATTTTACATTCGAGTTATCGAAAGATTTACCTATTCATAATTGGTTTTTTTATAAGGAAGGTTTTGCTCCACAAGTTGTTGAATATGCCTTAACTCAGGAAAAAATAACTAATGGCACGCTTCTTGATCCTTTTTGTGGATGTGGAACTAGCATGCTTACTGCCAAAAACCACAACCTAAGAGCAATAGGTTTTGACATCTCACCAGTAGCAGTTCTAGCATCGCAAGTGAAATGCGAGAATTATGATAAAAACGAGATCGATGAGATTAGGAAATTCTTATTGTCTGTGCCAAATCTGCCAGAATCAAATTATGACTGGCAGTTTGAATTGTTTTCTCCGCGCGCTGTTTTTCCAAAATCTAATCATAATGGACTTTTATCTTTGCGACAAGCTATTGCAAATGTTGAAAATGAAAAAATAAAAGCTCTTTTACTATTAGCTTTAGTTTCCATAATTCCGCAAGTCGGAATTTTCATAAAAGACGGTGGTGTTTTGCGCATTGATAAAAGAAAAATGGCAATGCCAACTAAGGAAGCGTTTAGAAGAAAATTAAAGAAAATGATAAACGACTTAGAAACGCGTGCAGTTAATAGTGAAGTTCCAAAAGTTTCTCAGGGTGATGCGCGCAACCTACCATTAGCTGATAATAGTGCTGACATAATAGTAACTTCCCCACCTTACCTAAATAACGTTGATTATACAAAAGTTTATGGTCTCGAACTTAGCTTGATGTTTCTAGATAAATCAATAACAAAACAAGTTCGCGGAGAAAGCTTGCGCTCATTCATTACTTCAAATTTACCGCCAGAAAATGTTCCACCAGAGGTTGGTGATGCTGGCATTAAGGTACCAGTTATTGGAAATTATTTTTCTGATCTTGAAAAATCTTTAATGGAAATAAAAAGAGTTCTTAATACTGGTGGCGCTTGCTATTTAGTGATTGGCAATTCTGTTGTCTATGGTTTGCAAATTTTCGTTGATGAATTAATTGCAGAAATGGCCGAGCGTTTGGGTATGCAAAGCGAAATAATTGTTGGTGCTGAGCGCGTAGCGGATGTTAAACCAAGAAGGGTTAACATTAGAGAGAGTATTATTGTTATGAGGAAGAGTGGTTTGTAACTTAGGTCTTAACCTAACAAAACCCGTATCCTTATTATTTATTTAGTTTCCTAGTTCTATTGTGATTTGAATGAACTTTAACAAAAATACGTTTTTGTTTTTCGGGCTTATTGTTCTTTTGTTATTTTCTGGTTGTTTAAAAGTTAAAGGTAAAGTTGGTTTAACAGCAGATCTTCCTAAGTTTTCTTCTTGTAGCGAGCTTTCTAATGCATTTAAGAGTGCTGAATATTCTGATTATGGAGTCGAAGAAATAAGCAGTTCTGGTTCAATACGAAGCGCTATTGGTAGTTCACTGCCGCTTGCTGTTCCGACAGTCTCTAAATCAGACAACGTTGTTCCAAGTTATTCAACAACTAATGTTCAAGTTCAAGGTGTTGATGAGGCAGATATTGTAAAAACAGATGGAAAATATATTTATGTTCTTTCTAAAGGCAAACTACATATAGCCGAAGCATATCCTGCAGACACTGCGAAAATCGTTTCTGCAACCAGCCCAGAATCTTTTGTTACTGATGTTAATATTGAGCCATTAGAAATGTTTATTGCTGGAAACCGACTTTTGATTTTTGGTACAGAAATGGGTTCTTATGCAGAATCATCTAAACTAACAGGGCCATATTATGATTATCGATCATTCACTACTGTTCAGATATGGGATACAACAGACAAAGAACATCCAAAACTTGTAAGAAAAGCAGATTTCGAAGGCACTTATATGTCTTCTAGAAAAATAGGTTCTAATGTTTATTTTGTGATCAATAATTACCCAGATTATTATACATTAGAAAAAGGTAATGAATCTATAGTTCCGCTTTATAGAGAAGGTAAAGGCGAGCTTTCGCCAATTGCTAAATGCGGGCAAGTTGGAAAGTTAGATTCAGTAGATGCAAGAACATTCGTAATCGTAGGTTCAATTTCTATGCAAGATGCAGAAGCTCCAATAAATAAACAGGTGATAGTCGCATCTGGTCAGAACATATACGCTTCTCAAAATAATCTATATCTTGCTGAACTTAAGTACGAATACGTTTATGATGCTCAATCATCTCCAATTGATGTTATAGTGCCTAGAAGACCAGTTCGCAGCGCAGAAGAGACAGTTATTCATAAATTCGCATTAGATGGTGGCAATGTTTCTTATCTTGGCTCAACGAATGCGCCTGGCAGCA
>JAHFGR010000049.1 GCA_023247345.1 Microcaldota archaeon
CTTACTGGTTCGCCTAAAAATGCTTCAGCATCTTGCTTTATTTTTTGCAAAAGCATTGCGCTTAGCTCTTGCGGGCGATAATCCTTTCCCCATATTTTATATTTGTGGTCAGTTCCCATTTTTCTTTTGAACGCAGTTAACGTGCCCTCAGGATTTGTAACTGCTTGCCTTCTTGCTGGTTCACCGATTATTCGCTGGCCATCTTTTGTAATTGCAACATAGCTAGGAAACGCTTTTCCATATTGTGTTATTCCTTCTGCACTTGGAACAATTACCGGCCTGCCGCCTTGTAAAACTGATGCTGCAGAGTTCGATGTGCCTAAATCAATTCCGATTATCTTTGTCATTTCAATCACCTTTTAGTATAATTTTTACTTAGCTCGCGATTCCAACAACTATTTTTTGTTTGAGCGATTCTTTAATCTGTAAATATAACTGATACTCTCGTTCGCTATCGAAACCGAGCTCATGAATCTTTTTTTCTAACTCATTTTGCATTATCATTTCGTTCATTTTTATCTCCTTCTTTTTTACCTTCTTGCCTCGGGCTTACTGCCTCCAACCTCTTGCCTCCCGCTACTAATTATTACAATCGCGTGCCTAAGCATATGTTCATGAATATAATACCCTTTTTTTAGCACTGAAATTATTTTGTGCTCTGGAAGATCGCTGGGCTCGCTCTTAATTGCTTCATGCTTGTATGGATCAAAGTTTTCTCCAATACATTTCATTTCTCGCACACCTTCAGCTTCTAGCACTTTCATAAAATTCTTGTAAGTTGTTTCCAATGCAACAAATTCTTTTGCATCGTGCTTTTTTGATTCTACAACTGCATGCTCTAGCTCATCAACAACAGGAAGAAGCTTTAGTATAAATGCGGCGCTTCCTAGCTTCAAAAGCTCTTGTCTTTCTTTTTCATTTTGTTTTCTGAAATTATCGAAGTCAGCTTGCAAACGCTTAAGCAAATCTTCCAAATCTTTAACGCGCTGCGCATCAGTTTGTCCTACGAACAAATCTCTCGAAAAACCTTGTTTTTCTCGATCATTCTCTTTTAGTAGCTTGTGCTCCTCGCTGCTAAGCTTTTCGTGCTCTTGCTGCTGCTCGAGCAGTTCTTTTTTTTCCTGTTTCGGTAGTTCTTCCATTTAATCACAAATTACTAAAATTTTAACAAATTATTAAATGTTTCAAAAGATTTTTAAATATTTCGTTCTTTAATTAAAATATGGCGAAAGGAAAAGAAAGGCAGAAACAACGTTATATCAGAGAAATGTCTATTCGAGAGCCAATTGAAAAACCGCAAACGCATTCTATTGATAATGACATAGAATGGATATGTGATTGCTTAGGTTTGGCTGATAAAGAAAATGATATAGCTACGGATATTTTCAAAGAATTATTACGTGCAACAAAAGATCGAGAAGGAATTACAACGCGCGAAATTGTTGAGAAAGAAAAAACAACAAAACGCGTTACGCAAGGCGCAATTGTTTATCATATAAACATGTTTATGAGTCATGGGCTCGTGATAAAGCAGGGAACGCGCTATTTCTTAAGAAGCACTAGTTTGAATGAAACGATGGAAGAATTAGAAGAGGATATGCTACGAAGAATGCGAAAGCTTCGCGAGCTTGCCAAGCATATAGATGAAGAAATGGAAAAAATGTTTAATGAATTTTAGTTACTCTTTTTTAGCTTCAGAACTGGAAACCGGCGACCCGAGACTAACGAACGCCACCCCGGAAACAACGGACCAGACGACACTGGCAAAAACGTCGCGTCTCCTGTTGTCGCCGCCCCTCCTAACGTAGAAGTAGCCGGCGCGGACCACAAAGCCAATATAAGCGCCATCTAATCGCCATAAATATCTTGCTTCTTTTGATTGATGACTAACTGATTCGCCTTGTGGGATTTTTGTTTCTGAGTTTGTATTGTACAATGTTTGTGATTTAGTTGGGAAGTTTTCTATTAGGCGAATGTTTGCATCTTCTGCTTTAATTTCATATCTGTTATTTCCTAAATGAATTAGTTCGAAAGCCGGATGTTCGACTATTAAAGCACAGTTTGTTTTTCCTCTGAATTGTTTTGGAACTTGAAATGAGATGGAATATTTTAAATTATTGTCATCTTTCCATCCAAAATTAACTTTCTTATCGAATGGTTTATCTGGTTTTTCATGTAGGAGTAAAGTGCCAGTCCATATGGGGTAATTTTCTCTAAAATACTGCTCATTGCTTGTTTCCATTAAAATCCTATCATGAATATCATTTGGGACTATTAATTTTCCTTCTCTTTGAGCTAATTCCAGCGCTTGAAATAAGTTTAAGTCCTTATGAAATTCAATTACTTGTTTTACTTGCTCTGGAGTCATGCTTCGAAGCATTTCTCTAGTTCTTTTTACTCTTTCAGCTAAGGATTGGCCTGTAACATCTGGTTTTCTTACTACGTGATGGGATTCTGGTTTGAATCTTCCAAATGGATCGCTGGCACTAACTCTGCCCACTACCTGTGAATTGCCAATTAGCCCCCTTCTCATAAATTTGTTTTGTCAAAAACAGTTTAAAAACCTATCTTTTCCATATATTAACACACAATGAATGTAATAGTGGGCTAATTATAAACCTTATTTTCCTTATTTCTTTGAGGTGGATAAATGAGATTTATATTAGTGTTATTTCTATTTGGAATTATATTAGCTGCTGGTTGTGCACAGCAAGGTGGCACAACAGGAGGAACAGTTACGCCTTCTCCTAATCCGAATCCTGCACCGAACCTGCAACCTTCACCAGTACCGCAACCCGATCCAAACTCAGGACCTGCAAGCGATGGAGTAAAAGAATTTAAGGCAGTAGTAGCTCATGGCGGTTATAACCCAGCTAAGTTTACAGTAAATAAAGGAGATACTGTTCACATATTGGCAACAACAGCACCTGGCCAAGAATATCACAAGCATGGATTTACAATAGATGAATATGGGATAAATGCTGCAGTGCAATCTAGCGATTTAAATAATCCAGTTAAGATAGAATTTGTAGCGGATAAAGTTGGTACATTTAAGATTTACTGCAAAACATGCAATGATGCTGATGGTTGGAAAGGAAAAACAGGATCAACGCATCCGGATATTCAGGCAACATTGGAAGTAAAATAGATACTTTTTTAAACACTTTGTACCATACTAGATAAAGATTCAATGTACGTAAGACGAGTTAATGATATACCTTCAGCCAGAGTAGTAGCTACGAACATGGGTAACCTTTTTGGCAGATATACACCAGAAATAAAACAACCAGTACGTGCATTAAAAATAAAGGAAAACGAAGCACTCGTACAACTTAGAGTTATATGGAAAGATTATGATTACAATGAGATGGATAGTGCCAAAGATAGTGGTATTAAATTCTTGGAACTATCTGATAAATTAAAAACTATGAAATATTCGGCTGAAGACGTACAAAACTTCAGTATTGTACTGGCGGAATTTCAAGAGGAACACAGATTCGAAACTAAAGCAGGGTTCTTCTTGAGTGCATTGATTAACTCTGGTTCAGATAAGAGTTATACTATTTTTACAGATCATTTAGGCACTAGGATAAGTGCTCTTGGAAACCAAAATGATAAGAACATAATTGTAATAGGCGACGTTGGATATTCTGTTGGAATTAACATGAAAAACGGAAGCATGTTGATTAGAGGAAATGCTGGTAATTGGGTAGGCGCTGGAATGACTGGTGGAAAGATAATAGTTGAAGGAAACGCTGGCGAAGAGGTTGGGTATAGGATGGAGGGAGGTACAATAGAAGTAATGGGAAATGCTGGGGATAAACTTGGATTTATTATGTTTAATGGCAGGATAATAATTCACGGTAATATTGGTACTAGTGTAGGTTATGAAATGTACAACGGTGAAATATTAGTAAGAGGTAGTGCTGGAAAAGCTGTTGGGGCAGGAATGAAAAATGGTAAGATTACAGTTGAAGGAAACGCTGCTATGACGATTGGAAGTGATATGCAAGGAGGAATAATAATTATTAGTGGTCATGCTGGTGGTTGGATAGGACTTGGTATGCTCGGTGGTGAAATACATCTTAATGGAACTTATGAAGAACTTGCACCTGCTTATTCAATAAATGGAAGAATATATCATAAAGGAATTCTAATTGCTGATAAACAAGGTGAAAAATAAATGAAATTAGTTAGTGCTAGGATAGGGGTTGCAAGTTATGTGTCTGTAGCTACCAAAGCACGCGACTTTTTTACCAGATATAGAAGAGAAGATCGAGAACCAGTACGCACTATAGATACTAAACAAGACAAAGTTCTTGAACGATTTATAAAAATATGGCAATCAGATGATGGCCTTAGTACTGAGAAACAATTCGTTACCGGAGCGCCTTACCAATGGTTTACCGAATATAAATATTATACTAGAGTTCAGCACAAAATAAAACGTGTTGAATATACAAAAGAGGATATAAGGAAATTCTGCATTGCGCTTGCTGATTTTCAGGAAGAAAAGAATTTCGATAAAAAGGCCGGCATATTCTTAAGCGTGCTTATTAACAATATGAAAGAAGACAGCATTACGATAACTACAAGCCATTTATCAGTAAAACCTTGTTACTTGGGTTATAGAAATATAAAAAACATTTCTATAGATGGTGATGTTGATTATGGCGCGTGCACATTAATGAAGAAAGGGTCGGTCATAGTTAGGGGAAATACCGGCAACTCAACTGGTGAAGGAATGGATGGCGGAGAGCTTATAATTACAGGCAATGCGGGGAATAATATTGCTAGGGACATGAAAGGCGGACTCATTCTGGTAAAGGCAAATGTTGGATACGAAGCAGGCGAATCTATGGAAGGCGGAAAGGTAATAATAGAAGGAAATGCAGACTATGATCTAGGGAGACATATGGAAGGCGGAGAAATACACATATATGGAGACCCGCAAAATTTCGCTTGTGGCGATGGTGGAAAAATATTCCATAAAGGAAAGGAATTTGAATTTAAAAATGGAATGTTGGTACCAGTAAACTAATTTTATTTCCCAATTATCTTGCTAATGGCATTTAGGCAAGCATCCAGCTCTTCTTTAGTTACATTTCCCATATGCGCTATTCGTAATCCATTATCCTTGAATGCGCCACGCGAACCGACGATTTTTATTTTATATTCCTTTGCAAGTCTGTCCTTAATTTCCTTTGCGCGCTCTGCAGAATCAGCATAAAAGCCAGTAACGGTATTGCTTTCGAAACCGCTTTCAGCAATTAATTTAAATCCTAATTCAACAACTCGCTTGCGAACGTATTCGCTAAATTCCACATGCCTCTTAACGCATGATTGTAAGCCACCATTTTTATCCAGAATATCAAATGCCTTCTGAAGCGCCCAAAAAAGTGAGACTGCTGGGGTGTTGGGTGTTTGATGATCTTTCTGATAACGTTTTTGATGGCGCTTAAGGTCGAAGCAATAACTAGGAATTTTATCTCGCTTAGAATATCTTTCAACTGCTGCTTTACTTAAACCAATAAGCGCCATGCCAGGTGGTGCACCAATGCCTTTTTGGCTGCCAGTCACAAAACCATCAACTGCAAAATCATTAAAATTAAATGAAGTTCCTGGCCATGCAGAAATACCATCGATAATTACGAGCATGCCTTTGCTTTTTGCATATTTACAAATTTCTTGAATATCATTGCGCACACCGTAGCTCGTCTCATTATAAACCATGCCAAGCACTTGTGCCTTGCTCTCATCTATTGCTTTTTTCGCGCGCTCAAGATTCCAACCATTGGCACTTTCTACGTGCCAAATTTTGTCGTTGTTTTTTTGCCCCAACGACAAAGCTTGTCCACCGTCCAGCTTATGCGAAACTACATCCGTATAAATTTGGGCAGTTTCAACGAATTTATCACCGAACTCGCCATTTGGAAAACAGATAATTTTTTCATTTGGCAAGCATAGATTTACAATAAGAGTTTCTAGGCCAACAGCGCCGCTGCCTGTAAGCACGTATGCTTCCTCGCTTTGAAAATATACTCGCAAACGTTCGACCAAATCTTTGTAAAGCGCAGAGAACTCGCCACTTCTATGGGTAATCATCTCGCATGCTTGTGCTTGTAAAATTTCTGGCAATACTTTTACTGGACCTGGGGCAAGGAGTATAGTTTTAAATTCCATAAATAGAGATTAGTGCTAATTATTTAAAAATGTTGCCCGATTATTCCTCTACCATTTGGCCGTTTGCATATAACACAAAACCTTTCTTGCTTGTATCGTGGATTAACTTCCCATTGTGAAAAATCCTGACACCTTTCCATGTTGTCCAGTTCCACTCATGCTGCTCACCATTGAAATGAAGTTCTCCGCTTTTCATACCTACGCCAAGATTGCCTCTAGAATTACCATTAACTATGATCTTGTCGCTTACCATATCAAAAGCGAGCCAATCGCCACCGTCCCCTTCAATAATGATATTTTTTGTATTGGCAAAACCTAAAAACCATAATTCTGGTAGCTGACTCGTATGGATTACAAAATCAGAATCACGGCAGTTATTTATTAGCGCACTTAGAAACAACCCTGCTTTTTGCGCAAAGTCTTTTTCATCAGCAAATTCGGCAAGAGCAACACTAAAACGTTCTACATCTCCTGCAGTGTATCCGCGTATTACTTCATTTATAACTTGAACTGCTTTTCTTAGTCCTTCATACCAATCGAAAGACGCGTGTACATATTTATAATCAAATGACACAAAAGCTTTTTTTATTTTTTCTAATGTCTCATCTTTTTTTGCATCAAGTTTTCTTACTTGCTGTGCTTCTTCTGTTTTATATCGCCCGAAGCGGAAATGGGCGTTAACATCCGGATCTCTGAGTCTTCTTTCAGCTATCTGCATCTTCCTTACCGCCAATCAAAATTCCATTATGATAAATCTTTCCGCCAGTAATATTTCCTTTCCATATACCTAATTTCAAATTACCATTAATGTGGATCTCGCCTCTAAACATATAGTAACCAAGCCCGCCTCCGATAATAGCTTCGGCGTTACCATTTATTATTATCTGACCGCCTTGCATATGAATGCCTATAAAATCCCCAACACTTCCATTAACAGTAATGAGTCCTGATTTCGTCCCGCAACCTAACCAAGGACCAATATTACCGTGTATTGTTACGTTTTTTTCGTTTTCAGAACAAAGGCAGCTAAGCATGACCGATAAATGCGCAACGTGGATAACGTATTCGCCATCCAGCCCGTTGTTTATTAGCGCGCTTAGAAAAAGTCCTGCTTTGGCACGGAATTCCTTCTCATCTTGAAATTCAGCTAAAGCAATACTAAAATTGTCAACATCTTGAACAGAATATTTAAGATTTTTTACTGCATTAAGCGCCTCTGAATAATTCAATTTGTCTTCAAGACTTGAATAGCGATAAGATTTCCACGCAGTTTTCATCTGTTCACGCGCTTCGTTCCCTTCTACTTGTAATTTGCGAACTGATTGCTTTTCTTCTGGTTTGTATCTGCCAAATCGTGCATGTGCATCAGTAGCTGCTATTCTTGTTTGAGTTAAAATCATAGCAACGCCACCCCTAGACCAACGAACCAGTAGTCATAGGCACCGACATCACGCCCCCTGTAGTCGATGTTACTCCTGCCGCCGCGACCAAGAGGGCCCAAGTAAGAACCAGTTGTAGATCTCCAAAGACATCTAGAATCTGAACTTTCTTTTACTGCTTTGCCATGAGGAATACTTGTTTCAGCATCAGGCATGTACCATTCATTTTTCTTTGGAAAATCTTCTATTAGACGAATATTTGCCTCATCTGGTACTCTAATTTCATATTTATTATTCCCTAAATTTACTAATTCAAAATCTGGATGTTGAATTACTAAAGCGCAGTTTGTTTTTCCTCTGAATTGTTGTGGGATATTGAAGGTTATACCTTGAAAAAATATTTCTTCGCCGAATGGTTTATCTGGTTTTTCATAGATAACTAGTGTTCCGGTCCGTATGGGGTAATTTTGTTTTGGGTATTCTTGATCTGCTGTTTCCATTAAAATTCGATCGTGAACATCGTTTGGGACGATTAATTTTCCTCCTTGTTTGGCTAAGGCGAGCGCTTGGAAGAAATTTAGATCACGGTGGAATTCGATTACTTCCAATGCCTTCTCGGGAGTCATGCCCCTAAGCATCTCTCTTCTAGCTCTTAGTTGATCTATTTCAGTGCCTGTAACATCTGGTTTTCTTACTTCGTAGCTAGGTTCTGGTTTAAATCTTTTGAATGAATCATTTGCTCTGATAACAGTTGTTGGAACAACTCTTTGAGCGCTAATCATGTGAATCACTTTTTTCCGTTGCAGCCGCCAACGGCATCAACGCCACTCCG
>JAHFGR010000050.1 GCA_023247345.1 Microcaldota archaeon
TTTAAATTTGATAAAGAAGACAAGATATTAAGAATAATACAGGAAATTCAAAATAGGTACATGGTTATAAAGGCGCTTAATGGCAATGGCAGTTTGATAGGCTGCAATATAGTTCTGAAGCGCGGGCCGTTTTTTAAGGTTGGTGGTTTTCCGAACGCACCGCAAGAAGATAGTGCAATGACAAAATTAATGGTAAAGTTAGGAAAGGTGATGTATCTTCCAACACCGAGAGTAATTACATCTTCTAGAAGAGTTAAAAAAACAGGTGTGTTGAATTCCTTGTTATATTACGCGAATCTCGAGTTAGTATCGAATAACAAAAATGAAACATTGAAGAAGGTGTCTTTATTCAAGGATTATAAGGAAGTAAGATAGAAGCTAACGATACGTCAAATGGGCCACAACGCCACCCCGTAACCGCCCGAAGGCCAGTTGCCGAGACCGACGACCCTCCTGTAGTCGAAGTAGTAGTCGCGGGCAACAGGGCCCAAATAAGATGAATCTTTTAATCTCCAAAGATGTCTTGCATCTGAACTTTCTTTTACTGCTTCACCATGAGGAATACCTGTTTCAGCATCATACCTGTGCCAACTATTTTCTTTAGCAAAACTCTCAACTTGATGAACGCTCCGTTCATCGACTCTTAGTTCGTATCTGTTATCTCCCAACGCCATCAATTCGAAATCCGGGTGTTCAATAACTAATGCGCAGTTTGCTTTTCCTCTAAATTGTTCTGGAACGTTGAAAGAAAAAGAATATTTTACTTTATTATGCTCCCAACTAAAAATGACATTCTTACCGAATTTTTTATCTGGTGCTTCGTAGATAACCAAGGTTCCAGTCCAAACAGAGTGATTCGCTCTAAGATACTGCTCATCTGTTGTTTCTGTTAGAATTCTATCATGGATGTCATTAGGGACAATTAGTTTTCCTTCTCTTTTGGCTAATGCTAAAGCTTCAAAGAAATTTAGGCCTCTATGAAATTCAATTACTTGTTTTACTTTCTCCGGGTCCATTGACCTTAGCATTTGACTTGCTTTTCTTGCTCGTTCTGCAAATGATTGACCGGTAACGTCTGGTTGTCTTGCTTCATGCTTATCTATTGGGCCGTATCTTCTGAATCTGGAATCTGCTGCCAATGTGAAGGTATCTGGCCTAGCGTCTCGTGTTTTACTCGCTACCAAATGTCCATTATTCGCGGCTAATATTCGCATGTTAATTATAATGTTAATATATGCTTTTAAAAGTTTTGATTAGAACTGGGCAACATGCTAAGCCAACTTCCATCTCTTTCCTTTTTCTTTATCCTCTAAAAGTATGCCGATTTCTGCTAGCTTAGCTCTAACAAGATCTGCTTCTTTGAATTTTTTCTTTAATCTTAAAGCGTCTCTGATCTTTATTATTAAGTCCAAGTGTTCTTCTGAACTATACTTCTTACTATAATCTATGTTATCATCAATACCTGCCGGACCACCAGCAAGATTTTGAATTAGACCAACTTGTTCAAATACCTTTTTAATCTCATTAAGTTTATTTTCTAAGTTATCTTTCTTCTCTTCCAATCCAAATATCCGAAGTATTTTTTCTAATTCCTTTATCAATTCATTTACGTGCTCGCTATCAATATTTTTGCTTGCGATGTGAGTATTTACTATTCTCAATAAATCGAACAGCGCGGCAAGTGCATCAGGAGTATTAAAATCGCTATCCATATTTTTATAGAATTCTTGAATTTTATCTTTTGTCTCGGACCTGAATTCCTTGTTCGCTTTTCCGTCTTTTCCTATTTCTTTCATCAATCCAAGCGTGTTGAATATTCGTTCTACAGATTCTTCTGCTGCGCTTAACTGCTCTTCGCTATAATCAATAGGACTTCGATAATGAGTTTGAATGAAGAATAATCGAATTGCATTTGCGCTGAACTTGTCAGCTGCTTCTTTAACAGTGATAAAATTACCTAAACTTTTACTCATTTTTTCTCCGTCGACAGTAAGAAAACCAGTATGCAACCAATAATTGCAAAACTTGCCATTAACTGGCTCGCTTTGCGCAATTTCATTTTCATGATGTGGGAATATTAGGTCACGCGCACCACCATGAATATCTAGATTTTTTGAGTATTTGTTTGCCATAGCACTGCATTCAATATGCCAACCTGGCCTGCCCTTGCCCCATGGCGAATCAAACTCGATTATTTCGCCCTTGGTTTTTTTCCATAACGCAAAGTCTTCTGCTGCTTTCTTTGTTTCATCCACTTCAATGCGCGAACCGGATTTTATCTCGTCCATTTTTTGGCCAGAAAGCTTACCATAGTTTTTGAACTTACCTACATTATAATAGACACCCGTATCAGTCTCGTAAGCGAATTCTTTTTCTATCAGTTTTTTTATGAGCTCGATTATTTCGCCGACGTGCTCGGTTACTTTCGGATAAACATTAGCACGCAAAATATTAAGTTTATCAAAATATTCTAAAGCATCTCTATGGTTGCGCTCCACGAGCTTTGCTGGTTCTTCGCCAATTTGCTTGCAGCGCTTTATTATCTTGTCATCTACATCGGTAATGTTTTGTATGTGAAAAATAGAGTGACCGTTCGAAGTTAAATATCGCTTAATAACATCAAATGCGATATAAGTACGCGTATGCCCGATATGCGCGCTATCATAAGGAGTAAGCCCGCAAACATACATGGAGACATCTTTCCCTAACTGAAAATCTTCTAATCGCTTAGAAAGAGAATTATAAACTTGCATAATTGCCTGAGCTAGTAAATGTTTATAAATTTATTCTTAGTAACAACAAACAAGGTGATCTTAATGGTAGATGCTCCGGCAAGTAGTTCTTCTGGCCCAGCGCCAACTTTTCTGGATAATCCAAAGTTTTTAGCAGGTCTTTCTTATATGCTTGGCGGTGTAACTGCATATGGATTAGGTTATGGAAACTTATCCGCAATTATTTCTGTAATTTTGCCACTTGTAATATATTTTGCTAAGAAGGATGATGCATTTGTACGCTTTCATGCATTCCAGGCATTTTTATGGTCTGGATTGCTTTTTGTAGTAGGTTATATCATGGGATTAGTACTGTTGCAGTCAGTAACTAGCGCGTATTATGATCCTTATGGATATTATGCGGGCGGCGGGTTTGGCGCAACGTTTGGTTTAGTTGGTTTGTTTAGTTTTGTAGGATTAGTAGCAATAATAGTTGACTTATTCCTCGCGATAAAAGCATACAACGGAGACAAGATAAAGCTTCCGGTCTTGGGTGCTCTCGCAGCAAAACCTTTCTTCTAATTTTTTTTATTTTTATTTAAAGTTGATCTTATGACTGGAGAAACGTTTGGACTTAAGATATTAGTAGGGGTTTTTATTACTTAATGGGCGTTCTGTTTGTCCTTGTAGGTCTTGCTGCGTTATTCGGTGGAGCTTACATATTAGATGCAATGAAAAATGTTGGCGCACTTGGAGGTCTTTTTGGCGGCATTCTAGGTGGATTAATTGCTTATCTTGGAATTTTAACGCTTATCGCGAGTCTATTTCCTTTCTTAATAGGTTACTTTTTATGGAAGAGAAATAAGCTAGTTTATTATATAGTTCTAATATCCGCTTTCTTAAGTCTTCTAACAGTATTGGCTGGAAATTTAGTTGCTCTGCTTGCATTAATCCCAATATATATTTTATGGATTGATAAAGGAACAAGGGCGCTGTTTGCTTAGTGCCTTTTTTCTAATGCTTCTAAGTCATACTTAATTTGCCATTTTATCAATTCTAGGAAATGATCAACACGACAAGCACCAGACTCTCGCCCTGGATCAGCATGGCAAGTAAGACCGACTAGTTCACCAGTATCTTTAAGAAAAACCGGCCCACCACTAAAGCCAGGCTGGGCATAAGAACTAGTTCTTACAGTTTGATAAAAAGGCTCAGGTTTATCGTGTTTACCTAAGACCAATGCAGTATATTCAGGGTTAGTAATACGGCCAACCTGATAATAAACATTTCCATCAACGCGCCCAAGAACCTCGACAAATTTATCTCTTTTAATTTTATTTAACGGAGCGAATCTTATTTTATTTACTCTAAATTCTTCACCTTCACCAATTGCCATTTTACATAAAGCAGCATCAAATTCCTTATAAGAAAGAAAACATCTTGCCGCATACGATTTTGAACCGTACTCTACGTAAAAGCTTGATGTGCTATCTTCAACAATATGATGATTAGTAATAAAATAACCATTAGAACTAAGTAAAACTCCGCTTGCACCATTTATGTAAAGGAAGTTTCTTTCAATCTCTTCCTTTTGAGCGTGCGGATCCATCAACGGACCAGTTGTTACTTGCTTTAATACAGCTTGTAGACTTAGAACTTCGCTTAATAAACGATAATCTTCATAGGTAGGCTGTTGTATCCCGAGAGAAGCAAAATAAAGTTGAACAATGCTCGTATCTCTAGAAGAATTGGGTACGCGATCGCTCTTGGCAGAGCTCTTATCAGCTAGTTGCCCTCTTAGTCTTTCCGCTTCATCTTGCAAACTAGAAGTTTGTCTTGTTAATCGATCTACCTCGTCTATTAAAGCAGCGTTTCTTTGTCTAAGTGCATCAGCATCTTGCGAGCCAGTATTGCCATTACTTTCATCGGGTGCTTGCTTAGCCCTTGCCTCCAAATCTCGATAAGTATCCTCGTGCATTACTACTGCGTGCGTTCCTGCCACTTGCCTTACCTCTCCTCGGTTCGGTGCGCATGCTGTAACGCCGATAGCTAAAGCAGTAGATAATGCTAATCTTCTCATAAAGCGCATTAATTTATTTTAAACCGAAAGCTATTTAAAACGCAACTTTACATATTTTCTTACATAAGAAAGAGCTAAATTTTAAAATAATGCTGCGCCGAAGCTAACTACAGGTTTAGAGTCAGCACCAATGCTCGGCGCCTGATTGTAGAAACCGCTGGCCAAAAGACCAATATAGGTACCAACAGATCTCCATAAATGTGTCGAACCTTTAATTGAAGAATCAACTTCAGTACCAAATGGGATTCCATTATTAGTTAAATACCAACCTGTTTGTTCAGGAAAACTTTTAACTCGGTGAACGCTCCGTTCATCAACCACTTTTAATTCGTACCTGTTGCTTCCCAAATCTGTTTGTCCCTTGGACAAATCTCTCGAACTTGCTACAAGTTCTCGATCAATTAATTCAAAATCAGAATAATCACCTATTATTGCACAATTTCTTTTTCCTTGGAATTTTTTTGGGACCTTGAACGACATAGAATAATTTAACTTAGCGTGACTTACGAAACTAAATATTACTGTATCTCTGAACTTCTCAGATGGTGCTTCACATATGATAAAAGTACCTGCCCATGTTGGATAATTTTCTCTAAAATATTCTTTATCCTTAGTTTCTGTTAGAATTCTATCATGAACATCACGAGGGACGATTAATCTTCCTTCTCTTTTTGCTGAGGCTAAAGCTTCAAAAACTGTTAAATCTCTGTGAAACTCTATTACTTGTTTTACTCGTTCCGGATCCATTGATCTTAGCATTTCTCTTCTTTGTCTTAGCTTATCTAGTTCCGTTCCCTCTACCTTCAACGCTCTAACTTCATGCTTATCCATTGGACTGTATCTGCCGAATGGGTCATTTGCTCTAGTAGCAGCAGGAACAGATAAAACTCTTTTTGCAGTTGTAATCATTCGAAAAATCACCATTTTTCAAAACTTTACTTTTTTGCCAAAAAAGCAAATCATTTTGAATCACTTTCAGAACGGGAAACCGGCAACTGATCACTGGGAACAGGGAAGAACGCCACCCCGAAGCGATCGGTAAACCTGTAGCCCGCACCGACGACCTGCCTGCCGTAGCCGTCGACGACAACGAAGCCACGACACAAAAGGCCCAAGTAAGAACCACTTGTAATTCTCCAAAGATGTCTTGCATCTGAACTTTTTTCTACTTCTTTACCGTGAGGAATACCTGTTTCAGCATCCGGCATATACCATCCATTTCTCTCAGGAAAATCTTGGATTAAACGGATACTCTGTACATCGACTTTTAGTTCGTATCTGTTAGTTCCCAGGCCTACTACCTCAAAGTCTGGATGTTCAACTACCAAAGCACAGTTTTTCTTTCCCCTAAATTGTTTTGGTACTTCAAATGAAATAGAATATTTGATATCTTTGTAATCATTCCAACTAAAAACAACATTCTTATCGAATTTTTTATCTGGTGCTACGTAAATAACCAAAGTTCCAGTCCATACTGGATAATTCTGTATAAAATATACACTATCTTTAGTTTCCATTAAAATTCGATCGTGAATATCGTTTGGTACGATTAGCTTTCCTTCTCTTTGTGCTAAAGTTAAAGCTTCTAAGAAATTCAAATCTTTCCGAAATTCTATTAACTCCGATGCTTTGTCAACTTGTTGACAAATATTGTCAGCGTTTTTTTGCCCCGCTGACAATGCTTTCTCAGGCACTAAACTTCTTAGCATTTCTTTTGTTCGTTTTACTCGTTCTGTATAAGATTGGCCGGTAACATCTGCTTGTCTTACTGGCTGGGCTACCTCTGGTTTAAATCTTCTGAACGGATCGTTTGCTTGCATGGCGATAGGAGCAACTCTTACTAATCTTTGTGTGCTAACCATGTGAATCACTCTTTTTAGGAGCGGTCGCAAGTGGAACCAATGCCACCCCGGAACCATTAGAAGACCAACGGTAGAGGTCGACAACCCTCCTATAGTCGTAGCCGAGACCGTATTCACGAGCAACAGGGCCCAAATAAGATGAATCTTTTAATCTCCAAAGATATCTTGCATCTGAACTTTCTTTTACTGCTTTGCCACGTGGAATACCTGTTTCAGCATCTGGCATATGCCAACCATCTTGTTTAGGAAATTGTTCGATTAAATGAATACCGTCAGTTGCTCTTATTTCAAATCTATTATTCCCTAGGTCGATTAGTTCAAAGTCTGGATGTTCGACTACTAAAGCGCAATTTATTTTACCTCGGAATTGTTTTGGTACTTTGAAGGTTACTACTTTGAAGGTTACTCCTTCAAAAATTACTTGCTCACCAAATGGTACATCGGGTTTTTCGTAAATAACTAGAGTTCCAGTAAGTACACCTAAATAATTTTGTCGGAAGTATTTATGCTCTCCAGTTTCTGTTAGGATTCTGTCATGAACAAAATTTGGAACTATTAGTTTGCCTTCTTTTTTGGCTAGGGCTAGCGCTTCAAAAAAATTCATTCTACCTGTAAATTCTATTACTTGTTTTACTGTTTCTGGATCCATTGATCTTAGCATTTCCCTTGTTCTTTTTACTTGTTCAAAATATGATTGACCTGTAACATCAGGTTGTCTTACTTCTCGGCTAACCAATGGGCCGTATCTGCCAAAGCGGCTAGCTGCTGCTATAGGCTGTAAGCTATAGTACGTAGGCTTTAGGCCGTAAGGTTTAGGGCTTACTGCTTCTACCCTCCACCCTCCTGCCTCTAGCCTATTGCCTCTTGCCAATTGTTTCATGTTAAAACTTATGTTAATATGTGTTTTAATATCTTTTCTTTTGTGCGGTGTGTTTTGTGGTCGTATTAGATAAAGTCCGCAAGTCCGAGTTGCTTGATCTTTTCATCTTCAAATATGCTTTTTATCTCCCGCTCTACAAGCTCGAGCCTTTGCTTTAGATAAATCGGTAGATCGTATTCTTCAACTATTTTGCGCGAAATCTCCAGATATTTTTGTATGCCACCTTTATTTATTGTCAAAAGCAGATTGCCTCCACAACGCGAACATTTGCCTGCTAGCGGCACTCGCCTATAAATCTCATTGCAAGCTACGCAGCGAAATGTCTGCCTGGAAAACGAGCGCAAATTCCCATACAAATCAGGAATAAAGTGGCTTAGAATTAAACGTTCTGCAGCATTTTTGCTATCAACAGCTCGAATCTTTCCTTGCAATTTAAATTGAATCGAAATTTTATCCGGAATAGAATCTAATTGTACATAAGTGCTTCTGAGAGTTCCTTTGTTTATACTGCCAGCAGCGTGGGTTAAAGGAATACCTTCGAACTGCTCTGGCGTACCCAGTACATCTTTGACTGTTTTTATTTTTACCTCGCTTGGCATTGCAAAGCGCTCTGTGGCATAATAGAATTCTAATGGATACTCGGTTACAAATTCAATTGCGTGCGCTTCGTCATCAACTTCTTTTGGATCAAGAATTGGCGTGAGCACAAGTGGCGCATCCATTGTACCGCCTCGTTTTTCATCTAGGTAATGACGAGAGAAATTTATAAGCGAGTCAAGCAAGAGCATAATGCAGTCTTCGTCACCATCGCAATTTCTT
>JAHFGR010000051.1 GCA_023247345.1 Microcaldota archaeon
GCCCGAATTTAGTTCTTCCATCCCAAGTTACACAACCCAAATCAGCAACATGGTGCTCGGCATTAGTTAAATCAAACGCAGTAATTGATTCTAATCTTTTAACAAGAGCGCCAATTATCCCGTTGTTTAATGGCCCGATTAAACTAACTGAGATATTATAGTCGCAATTATCTCCTTTTATCTTTAATTTACCTTCTACAATTGCTGCTACCCGCTCGCTTCCAACACCGCGATCAAAAATGTTTATTAGAATAAGATTAGAAAGTTGTTTTTCTACCTGATCTTTTTTCAAACCTCTGGCTTCAAGCTTTCTTGCACATAATTCTAAAGTAATTTTATGAGTATCAATAACTCGATCGAATTCGATTGCTGCGATTAATGGACTACCTAAAGGTGGGATTCCGAGAACTGTTGTAACTTCTAAATCAGTATTAAATACTTGACCAATAGTCCTAATTTGATGAACTACATTTGCCTCTGCACCATCGTTACCCCAATCATGAGCAAAAACAATTGTTGCTTTCTTTCTTGTTTGTTCTTCAACTAATGGTGGTTTTCTAAATGCTTGCACTGCTGCTTTTAATCTATCAATAAATCTTCCATCTTTCGCGCATCCGTAAACCCCTTCCTATCTGTGTGGCTACCATTAACAATCACCTGTGATACTATTAAAAATATTCCTATATTTATATATTTCTGCAAATTTTATTCTAAATGGAATAATTATTGGTTAACCAGGTGGTTTTATTCAATTTGAAATAGACAAAATAGGCGATTCACGAAGAAAATTAAATCTAAATCAAAAAGAACTTGCTACGCTCGCTGGCGTAAGCCAAAGCTTAATTGCGAAGATAGAGGCAAAGAAGATTGATCCTGCGTACTCAAAAGTAATGGCAATATTTCACGCAATAGAGGATCAACTAAATATAAAAAAGCATACAAAAAAAGCTGGGGAGATAATGACAAAAAACATTATTTTTATTAAACCTGATGACAAGCTAGATAAGATAATGAAGATAATGCGCGAGAATGGGATTTCACAGCTTCCAGTTACTAGGGATGGCAAACCAATAGGCAGTGTAAGTGATGATGAATTCGTAGACTGGATAACCAAGTATGGAGATAAAATATCAAAAGTTTCTGTACGTGAAGTTATGGAAGAGAGCTTTCCAATAATTCCTGAAAGTTCTGATATAGAAGTTGTCATAGAGATGTTAAAATTCTATAAAGCGCTTCTGGTAAAAAAAGATGGCGAGATCGCTGGCATAATTACTAAAAGCGATTTGATAAAGGCTATGCGGTCATAACAGATTTAATGCTCAAAACATACAACTCAATGTCTTCCAAAATACTTCTTATAATCTTCATTATGCGCAACGTATATTTCAACGTTTCTTTTTATTCTCTTGATATGCTCTTCATTAGTTTGTTTAACTACCTTTCCTGGCACGCCAATAACAATGGAATTATCTGGAATTTTGGTTCCTTCAGTAATGACACTTCCAGCACCGATTATGCAATTTTTGCCAACTTCTGCACCGCTTAATACAATCGCACCCATACCAATTATGCAATTTTTATCTATCTTGCATGCATGTATAACTGCGCTATGCCCAATAACAACATCATCTGCGATTATTGCTGGATAAAAGTCATCAACATGAACAACAGTATTGTCCTGCACACTCACATTTTTTCCAATTTTAATATAATTCTGGTCAGCGCGAATAGTTGTACTGAACCAAACGCTCGAATTAGTATCGATTTCCACATTTCCGATAATGTCAGCTGATGGTGCAATAAAACAGCTTTCGTGAATTTTTGGATGCTTGTCTTTGTACCGATAGAGCAAAAAATCACCTAATAAAAATTAGCAAAATTTAATGGATTTGAATTTATCTATCATTGTTCCTGTGCAATAAATACATAAATAAGATGTATCACCACTATGCGCAGCTGAAATTATCACGCCTTGGGGTATTTTACAAGAAGCAGAAAGTCCCTTTACTGAATCTGGAGCTTCAATACGCATATCAATCTTGCAATTGTCGCCTTCAGGCCCAATAATTCTTTCAGCCATGATAACCGCACCATTATCTAGCTTCCCAAATGCGGGTGTACATGATCCTTCAGCCGGTGATAAACATTCTTGATAAGCATAGCCACAATCTTTTGCTTCTGGTTGGCTATTTATGCATCCGGCAATTACGAAACCGATAAGAATTAAGTATATAAATTTCATAACTATTCTAAACAAATAATATTTATTAATGTTGGTTTTGCCTCTCGAAAAGAATTATAACCTCTTCGACAGTAGTTATCTCATTAATACTTTTGTCTGACCTCATTTTTAACATTCTTGGAAAACGTAAAGCATAACCCCTGCCATCTCGCTCTCCGCATGTGTGAGTTGGCGAAAGAGTTATCTCATCAAAAGCAATTTCTACAACATATTTTGGTTCGACCCAAAAATCCGGTTCCATTTTATAATCAAGACTAGATGGTGGCGATTCTGTTTTTATCTTTTCAAGCATTTCCTGGATAGAACGCATCTCATCCTCACTATAACCCGAGCCTATACGTGCAACAGTTTCAAGTTTACGTTTATCCTCATTATAAACTGCTGCAAGCAAGCCACCAAATTCAAATTCTGCACGCGCACCACGTCCAAGATAGTACCCAACTATAATCGCATCAATAGTATCAACTGATTTACCATAAGATTTTTTCAATTTTATCCATGCGAACTTGCGCTTGCCAGCAGTATAAGGAGCGTTAAGATCTTTTGCCATTATGCCCTCTAATCCTTCTTTTAAAGATTCTTTAAATTGCATATCCAGTTCTTTTGCAGTCTTCACAAGTTTTCTATTGCTAAGTTTAAGAAGCCCAAGCGGAAATATTTTTTCCATTCTTTTTCTTCTTTCATTATAGGGAGTTTCTGTCAAATCTTTACCATCTAAATATAAAATATCAAAACAAAAAACATTTAGCGGCAGTTCTTTGCTTGCTTTATCTACACCGTGCTTTCGCTTGCGCTGTATTGTCTGTTGGAAAGAATAATACTTGTTTTCTTTTTCATTATATGCAAGTGCTTCACCTTCAAAAATGATTTCTTTTGCCTTAAGCTTACTTACAGCTTCGACAACTTCTGGAAACATGTGAGTCATTTTTTCCAATTTACGGGAATAGAATTCTACTTCGCTTCCTCGTTTGTGTATCTGCAATCTAAACCCATCAAATTTAAATTCGCATGCGCATTCACCAATTTTCTCAATTATTACTTCTGGCGTACTTAATCGTTCGGCAAGCGCTGGCTGTAATGGCTTAAATGGCTGAACACTAAATTTGGATATTTTATCTGGAAATTCGAAGAAAATTTTTGCCACGTAACCAAGATCACTACAAACATTGTATGCGCGTTCGAGCTCTGCGCGAAGGCTTTTATCTCCTGTTTTTGAAAAACTCAGCGCATCTAATATTGTTGGGTCACCAACACCTAAGCGCAGCCTACCAAGTACAAATCTAACGATGAATCTTGCTTCTGCAGGAGAGGAATTGTTTAGCAACTCAGTAAGGTATTTTACCTTAAGGTCTTGCGAACCAGCGCCACCTGTTTTTGCAATTTTTAAAAGAGATTTGTAAACAAAATTAACATCCATTTCCGCACTGCTAAGTGATTGTTGCTTTCTTTTGGACATTACTTCTTCTACAGTTAAGCCAAGGTCTCCGGATTTTTTATAATGATTTTCTATTTGTTCTTTTGGATAGCCGCTTACTGCAGCTATCGCGCGTATTGCGAATTGCTCACCCATACCTAGGTCAATGCCTTCATAAGGAGGAGCAAGTATCCCTTGCGTTAAATAAATTAGTTTATCGATGTCGCTAGCGCTTGTTTTTTTAAATAACTCTGCAAGGATGTCTGTCATCTCTAGTCTACCAGAGCGTTTTTCAATTTCTAAAAATACCTCTGCTACGGCTCTAAAATTCATGAACTAGATGGGAAGTAAAGTTATTTATTGATTAACTTTTAAAAGAAAAGGAAAAATTAAACTTTTACTCTGCTACCGTCAGGAAGATATTTATATGTCTCGCCTGCTTTTTCGTCAGCAGTTTGTTTATTTCCTACTGAACCTGCGCTTCGTGTTTAACTAATGTCTGATTATAAAATTCCTAAATTCTCCAGTAAAATCATACCAGTCACATTGTATCTGATCTACTTTAGCGCCTTTTGGACCCTTAGCACACCATTCTAAAAATTTTTCCAATTTTTCTTTTTCGCCTTCTGCTAGGATTTCTACACTTTCGCTATCCTCTCCGTTTTTTACCCAGCCAGTTAGGTTAAGTTCGCTTGCTAGATCACATGTAGTAGCGCGAAAGAAAACACCCTGGACTATGCCATTAATAGTAATATGTAAACGAGATTTCATTTAATCAGCAACTCCAATTACTCGACAAGGCGCCCCGTCTGCATTTTGAACTTTTAACGGAGCAATAGTGCACTTAAATCTTTTGCCTGCAACCTCGGATAAATTATAGAGGTTCTCAACAATGGGTATGCCCTTTCCCAAAAATATATAATGAATTTTATAAGGTGATTTGTCTGGCGAAGGTGAATCAATGCCAAAAATTTTTATTTTCTTTTCTGCTAATTGCTCAGCAGATTTTTCAGATATGACAGGATAGTCAGCAAAGTAATCATCGGCTAAATATTTTTCGCTATGGCCAGAGTAGAGAAAAACAAAATCATCTTTTTTTATTTTTGCAAGGTCGGTTTTTGATAATTTTATTTCTTTTTGTCCACTACAGTTGAAAACAATCGCTTCTCCGATAAAGTAAGAAATCTCAAAATCGCTTAATTTTTTTCCATTTTTTATGCAATGATATGGCGCATCGATATGCGTACCAGTATGCGTTGGAAAGGTAAGTAGCAGTTCATTAAACCCATCTCTGTCAATATTCAAAACAGAAGAAATTTTTGGTTTAGGAACACCAGGATAAACTGGCGCTTTTTCATCTAATGGAATAGTTAAATCAAATATCAAAGTAGCTCGCCTCTTGCTTGCTCGATCTGAATTCTGGCGATGTCCTGCTTTCTTCTAAACTCTGGCAACACTGAATTGCTAAATCTCAGTGGCAAAAGCGCATCGTAGATGTCTTCCATCATTTTGAAATACTGCTCTGCTAATTTTTTATCCCCTTTGCGCAATGCTTCATACATCTCACGCTTAAGCTCGCCAGTTGCATCGAGCAATCCATTCAGATAAGCGATCTCATTAATGCCCAAATCTTTAAAACTCGGAATTTTTTTAGTTTCCACTGCGCTAAGAACAATCTTTGCTTCTGCATATTCTTGCAAAATATGATTTAGTTGCTCGGGAAATTCTCCAGCAATTTTTTCAATTGCACTAAGCTCGCTTTCCGCAGCTTTTAAGTGTTTTTTTGCTTCTTGCATGTCCTTAGCATGAATTGCCTTAATCGCATTGCTGCAACTACGCACGATTTCACGATTTTTAACATGTACTTTGTCGAACTGATCTTCCTTTTTCATAAGAATTTTTTCAATTTCATCTATACCCAAGTCCATAAGAACACCTTTTTTAATTTAATCAAATAATCTATATTAGTAAAAAGGGGTTTTAAAATGCACATTGTTCTCTCATTAGGCGGAAGTTTGGTAAATACTGAAAATGGAACAGATACAGAATATCTTGCAAAGATAAATGGCATAATAAGTAAATGCATTGCCAAAGGCAATAAATTTGGCATTGTTGTTGGTGGCGGCTTTGCAGCAAGAAAAAAGGCAAACAAACTAAGAACAAAAGGCAAAAACGAGTTTGAATGCGATGAAGCTGCAATAAAGATTACATGGAAAAATGCTAAATCAGTTATAGCTGCTCTCGGCGGCAGCGCTTATCCGAAGGTAATAAAGGATTTTTATAAAGCAAGAAAACTGGCCATGCACAACAATGTGGTGGTCATGGGCGGAACGATTCCGGGTATAACTACTGATACAGATTCTGTACTGCTTGCAGAAGCGATAGGTGCAAAACAACTTGTCAACATAAGCAATACTGATGGAATATACGATAGCGATCCAAGAAAAAATCCAACAGCAAAAAAATTTGACAGGCTAGATTACCATCAACTAATTCATATTGCCTGTGAGTATGATACCAGAAAGGCGGGAGAAAACTTTGTGTTTGATATTTTGGCTTGCAAACTGATAGCGAGAAGTAAAATAGAAACACATTTTGTAAGCGGCCACAGTCTCAACGATTTAGAAAATGCAATAGATGGAAAAGCGCATAACGGAACAATTGTAAAAGAGATATAAAGAAGAAAATAAAAGGATTACTTTAAATATTTCGCAACTTCTTTGTCAGTCAAACAGACACACTTTTTATCGCTAGTATTTATGAAAGAAATCTCAACATTTTCAGGCAGAAGTTTTTCCTCTTGGGTTTTCTTCAATGCTTCCACACCAAGCTTTATCGCATCCTCGACAGACATCGTTTCTTTGTAGTTCTTTTCCAAAAGTTCATCGACTTCTTTCTTGCTAGCTCCGACAGAGTCTGCTTTGAATGCAGTCATTGCTCCGCTCGGTTCTGCTTCGTACAATCGCGGCTGGTCGTCAACACCTGCAATTAATAAGCTTACACCAAATGGCCTGTACCCTCCAATCTGGGTTAATCTTTGCATAACATCGCAAATTTCTCGCGCAATGCTTTCTACTGTTGGCGCTTCGTTGTAAGTAATTCGATGTCTTTGGGAAATTACACGCGCTAGATCAACTAGTACACGCGCATCGGCGATTAGACCGCTTGCTGTCACTGTGATGTGAGAATCAATATCGAAGATTTTCCTCAAGGATTCGGGCATTACGAGCTTCGAATGGATGCTTTTGAACGCAACAAGCACAACACCATCTCTAGCTGCTATGCCAATTGCTGTAGCGCCTCGCTTAACGGCTTCTTTAGCATACTCGACCTGGAATAATCGGCCATCAGGGCTAAAAACTGTAATTGCTCGATCATAAGCTTGTGGACTCACACCATACATATCAATACACCTCTACGTTTGACAATTAGTATAATACATTCATTGCGTAATTATTTAAATATACCGATCATACAAAAAAAGTCGGCATACAAAATTAGTTCGAAACCGGGACTGCGGGAACGTCTTCTTCAGAAAAAATTACTCGATTGCCCATCTGCAAATACACTGCCGCGTCATATGGCAATATTGCCCGATCGTCTTTTTTAAATGGTCCGAATGTTTTTCCCTTAAACTCGATTTCCGGAGCATCCTCTTTAAAAACAACAGATACTAACTGGTCTTGACGCTTATGGGGCAAAGGAAACGGCGGCACGACTATTTTTTGCATCCTTAAGAAATCTTCGAAGTCAGTAAGAACTCTGTCAAGAGCGACAAATTTCTGATATTTTTCGTCATCTTCAGAAGGTTTTCCAAAAATCGCAATACTTAATGCGACTTCGTGAAGTATTATATTTTTTAAAAACTTGTCGCCTTCGGCAAATAGATGAACGATTTTTTCGAATTCTTTTCTGTTAAAGTAATGCATTACCAATGCGTTGGCAGCATTAATAACAATGCCTTTTTTTATGCCAGCATCCTTGTCTCCTGCAGAGATACCTCTATCTTCTCTAGAAATAAGTCGGGTTAGGTCAAGAATGGCAATAGAAATATCAATACCTTTTTCTGCTGCGGTTTTAAGTAAATTAGTAAAATTTAGAACCACTCCGATGTCCTCGTCTTTTAACCCGATTATAATTTCAGGAAGTGGAGGACTTATAAGAAAACCTTCTTCTATTAAGTCTGCAAATGCGATAGCAATTTGCATGCGAACATTGGTGTCTTCATCACTTAACGCTCTTGTAAGAATCGGTAACACGCTCGAAACGTCGGTATGCTCTGCCGCGAGTTCGATTGCTTCTGCTGCCCTGCGCTTTTTTTCCAGATCTCCAGCTAAAAGTAGGTTAGCAACATAGCGAAGATTTTCATCTGAGTCT
>JAHFGR010000052.1 GCA_023247345.1 Microcaldota archaeon
ATCCCGGTGCAAGATTTTTAACACGTAGCTCGCTTGCAAGAACAACGTCTACTCCTGCAATATTTCTTGCTGCTTTAAATGCTGGAACAGCAGAAGCTAAAACAACAAGAGGACTTTTTGTTCCATTTTTCTTTGCGCGCATAACGATTTCGCCTAATTTAAGTGATTCAAAAACAGCAACAACGTCCTTTGTCTTTTTTAAATTTTCAAAAGAGTTCTCCAAAACTATTTTATTTTTTGATGCAGATAGAGCGCTTCTCAATGCTTTTGAATATTCTTTTTTATTTACCTCTTCAACTAATATTTTTTCTGGTTTAGGCGGGTGTGCTCTTCTACCTTTAACAGAGTGTGGAACACGCTTAACCTTACCAAGCTGACCACCAGGCAAAACTTCGTGCGGCAAATGCGGGATACCTTTATTTTTTACTGCGCCAAACATTTCCTTGCGGCCACGGTATTTGGCACTAGTCTCGAGCCCGGCCCATCTGTAAGCGCCTTTTGGCTGATATTGCTTGCTTTCATCACTAAGTACTGCTCGCTTAATTAAATCGTCTCGAACAGCTTCGCTAAAGAAATGTGGCAAGGAAATTTCTTTTGTAGTTTTTCCATCAATAGAATACAAATTTGTTTTCATTTTTTGTTCAGTCATTCTTCTTCACCGCTTCGAAACATAAAGTACTGGAGATTCTTTTGGTTGCGTACCAGGACGAACAGCTAATCGTAATTTAATCAATCGCTTAACTGGCCCAGGTATTGAACCTTTTAATAAAACATAATCGTTCCTTACAAAACCATAATGCGGAAAACCGCTACTTGGATTTATATCATCTGGATTTGAACCTAGTTTCATTATTTGTTTATTTAACTCAGTGCGTTTGTGATAACCCATTTGCCCAGCTTGAGGTACAGTATAAAGCACATACGCAGGATGCCATTGTCCTAGCGTTCCGACATGCCTGCGCTTGCCTGTTGATTTTCTCCTCTGCATCGCAATTCCAAATCGCTTTACTGCACCTTGCCATCCTTTTCCTGTTGTAATAGAAATAACATCTAGAAACTCACCTTGCTTAAATACTTCACTTGCTTTTAAATCCTTGCCAAGCAATGACTTTGCATATTCTAATTTTTCATTAATATCCTTGCCGCCAATGCCAAGCTCCATTCGCTCAATATGCTTTTTACCAATGTGTGTTTTTGAAGGTTGCGCAAAGACAAGCAAGCGAACATCACTTATTTCTGCTTTAGGCTGTATGGTCGAGGCTTGAGGCTTATTGCTTATTGCTTCTGGCTTATCGCCTGTTACTACAGACTTTGGTTTCCTAAAATTTAATTGTTTTAAAATTTTGTCATCCTGTACTAACGTATCTCCGATGGAATGACCATTATATGCACGATATCCGTAAACATAAACTGGCGGCACTTCAATAATAGTTGCAGAACTAACAATTTCCTGACCCTTAGTAGGCGATTCTGTACCGTCTACATATGAAATGTGCGTCATTCCAACTTTATATCCTGCAAAACCAAGAACGCGCTTTACATCTGAGCTTTTCCAGTATACTGTAGGATTCTGACTAGACGCTCTTTTTCTTGGCCGAAACGCCATACTACCTCTACGTGGACGATTAAGATCTGGCATTAAATCACATTAATATATATCGCATTGCCCTCTCAGGAGGGTTGCCAATATAAAAAAAGTACATAAACAATGAAGAGAAAGGTTTAAATACTATTTCTTAAACCCACCATAACCTTTCTTTGTAAATAATTTGTAAATTACAAATCCGATAGCCCCAACTGCTGCTAAGCCAAGAACTAGCTGCCATAAATCAAGACCACTTGGTTGTTCTTCTGTCCTTTCTTCGGGTTTAGGTTGTGAAGCAGGCTCTGGTTTTATTTCTAATGGTTTTGCATTATTTGCCAGTTGCCATGCCTCGCCTGCTAGATTGGCTGCTTTTTCATAATTCCCTTTGTTAAATGCATCTGATGCAGCTTGCAGTTTTTTCTTCGCAGCAAGCACATCCTTTCTTTCTTTTTCTGCTTGTGTTATTGCATTATCTGCATCAGATATTGATTTTAATATCTGCTCTTTTGTTATTTGCTCAATATAAGTTATATTTTGCTGCGTCTCATTTCTGGATTGTGTCACATTTTTTGGTTCTTCAGTAATAACCGTTATATTAGTAGAAGGTTGGGTTGCATTATATTGTTCAGTAGCACATTTTACAAAATCAAAGAATACATCAGCTGGTTTTTGATATCCGGTTTTTGATGACTCAATTTGGTATTTTCCTTCTTTTTCATTAGTTAAATCAAATGTTACTTTGCCTCCTTCATTTGTTGATTTTTGTTGTTTTAAACCTTGGTATGGTTCATAGAGGATTAAACTCACTAATACTCCAGAAACACTTGGACTTGTTGATAATTCTAATAGATTGCCTGGGCATGTTAGCTTTGCTGCATGTGAGAAGTCTATGCTTAATGAAGGAGTGCCAGGAGAAGACTTATCTGGCACAAGCTTAGCCTTAAATGCCACTGCACCAAACAAGCTGAAGCTGGTTATGCTATCATACCTTATGCTTCCTGATCCATCAAATACTGTTCTTCCTACCTCCAGCCAGCCGCTGCTGTATTTTCCTATTTTTACTGTAGTTCTTTCCATACTGTCATTGAACTCAGATGCATTGAAGTATATGCCTAGGTTTATTCTTCCTGAACCAGCGGCACTTGTAATATTTAGCACAGTGTTAAATCCATTGAAATTAATCAAGTTGCATGATTCAAAATCTGTGCTGCATGATGACTTTGCAGCACCTGCTGAACTATTGGCAAGAAATTTAATAGAAACATTTATTGCATTATGGAAAAATATTGTGAGATTTTCATTTGAGAAGTTATTGTATGTTGAGCCTACTAATGTAGTAACATTACTACCACCAGTAATGTTAAGGTCTAATGCTCCTGCTGGGGTTTGGAAAGCATAATTTGGACCTGTGAATGTTGCTGTGGAGCTTATAATAAACTGGTACTGTGCAAATAAATTATTAGTAGCATTATTATTTGTCAGGTTGTTAGAACTACTGCCAGTGAAATAAAAACCATACTGGGAGTTATTATAAACGCGATTAGAAGAGATGGTATTATTGTTGGAAGAAGTAAAATAAAGACCATACAAAGTATTATTGTATAAATTATTTGATGTAACATTGCTAAATGTTCCACCATTCAGGGTTAAACCAGATGCAGAATTATTGTAAAGGGTGTTATCGTAAACTGAATTATTTGCGCCTGATGATATGTACACCCCGTCAGAATTAGTATATGCGGTATTATTGAATAGCCTATTGTAGTCAGAGCCAGAGAGTAGATAAAAACCTATAAACCCGCTATGATTATATGCAGTATTAGAAGACAGGTTATTATAGTCAGATGCAGAAATGTAAAAAGCATGATTACTGTTATTATACGCAATATTGCTAGTTAGGTTGTTTGCATTAGCAGAGGAAAGATAGAAACCGTATTCAGAATTATTATATGCAGTATTATTGTAAAGGGTATTATTATGTGCAGCATTCAAAAGAAAACCATCTAATGTATTATTATGTGCAACGTTATGACGAAATGTATTGTTTTGAGAATCTGAATAAAAACCTACCCCGCCTGAACCACTGAGTGTATAAATACTAGTTGCGTTGTTGCTGATCAAAAAGTTATGCTTAGAGCTTGAGGTAAGGTAAAAACCCTGAAGTGCATTATTGGAAACAGAATTATTAGTTAGGTTATTTGAGTCACTGCTTGTAAGGTAAAATGCTTGTGCAGAGTTATTAAAGGCTCGGTTGTCATAGATCGTATTGTTAAAGCTCGAAGAGAGATACACTGCATTGGCCGAGTTATTACTGATACTATTGTTCCATAAAACACTATTGTTTGATGTTGTTAAGTATATTCCGTATTTTTCTATTCTTTGCGCTTCTGTTACATTATTATGTGATATATTAGCAGAACTTGCATTATTTAGATAAATGCCGACAGTTGCGTTTTGTATTATATTTGAGGTTATGTTAGTGCCATTACCGTTAGCAACATAAACTCCATAAGATGTTGTATTATAGATATTATTTGAGGCAATTATGTTATTATAAGAATTTATTAGATAGGTGGAGTTTGTATTACTACTGAAAGTGTTGCTGCTTATGTTTGTAAAAGTACTAAGATTTAGATAAACACCAAAAGTATTACTTTGAATTACTGAATTTGAATAGATGTAATTAATTGCATTAACAGATTGTAAAAATATACCAGCAGCTTGACCAGTCGTATGATTTTGAATGTCATTAGAACTGAAAACCCTATTATTTGAAGCAGAATTGTCTAGATAAATCCCAACAGTGTTATTGTATATCCTATTTGAAGTAAAATTATTGTTAGAACCATTATTATAAATTCCGTAAAGAGAGTTATTGTAAATAGTATTATTTGAAATGTTATTGCTATTGGACTCTATATAAATACCATAAACAGAAGTATTTATTCTATTATTATAAATAGAACTAAACCTATCTAAAGTTGAATTTTTTATTAAAATGCCGTAATAGCTACTAACTATGTCGTTTTCATAGACAGTAACATTTTGCACACTGATATTTATTGCAGCAAAGCCAGTTGACATACCGCCGCCAAAAGTAAAATTGCTTATATTTGTTCCGGCAGCCCCGACACCAGATCCTTCTCTGATCCTAAAAATATTACTTCCTGCCGAAACACTAACGCGAACATCGCTTTGGTTTCCATAAATATTTAAAGACTTGGATATATCTACAGCAGCACCTGACATAATTGTGTTAGTGCCATTCCTACATACATAGATTGTGTCCCCTGCAGCAGATGAGGCAACGGCAGAACCAATTGTATTTGCACAGTCTGATGAACAAGCACTTGGGTTACAGGTTGTAGCCAGAGTTGCATTTACATACCAAGTTGCAGCAAAGCTAATACTTATTATTGCAAGGAGAAGAAATATTATAGATAATCGCATAAGTAATATTCAAAGAGAACATTTATATTGCTTTTTTTGAGATTTTCAAATTATAATATCCTTCTTGTCTTCAAATGCAAAGTTGCATTGAATTTTCTCTTAAGCAGTTCTTTTGCAGCTTTAATACGCTCGCCGTCTTTACCAATCGCAATTCCACGATCTTTGTCTTCGACTGTAAGAATTACTGCCTGCTCACCCATAATATTATTAACTTCAACCGAGAGTATATTAATATTATTAAAAAATTGTTTAACAAATGTTTCCAAATCTTTGCTATCTGCGATTACAATAACTTTTTTTCTAAATATAGGTTTCAGTCTTTCTATATTCATTCCTTTTTTGCCGATAGCTTTGCCAAGCTCAGTTTGACTAACAAGAAAAAGCAACATTGATTCTGTATTTAAGTAATCAACAGGCATTACGCCAGTAATTTTCTCAAAAGTAGAAAAATAAGATAAATCCTCACTATTTAATTCCACAAAAATCACAATTATTGGTTTAAACTATAGGGCGTAGGTTATAAGCTTTAGGCCCGAAGCCCCGGCCTTCCTGCTTATCGCCTTTTGCCCTGCTGCTTACTGCATTCAATTTATTTCTTCTTTTCCTTATTGGCTATATCAAATATAGTAGAATTTCCTGCTTCATATATAGATAGTACGCTAACAGAAAATGGTTTCCCACATATTGAACCTAGTTCCATATTATTACCTTCAAATATGATAATGGGAATTTCTGAGGCTTTTGAATATTTAACAATGCTGTCTCTTACGTCCATTGGAGTGTTACTTGCAAGAACAAAAAGCTTTGTTTTTCCTAAAATTCCGCTTTTTAATCCTTTTCTCGAACCAAAGTCGACTTTCCCGCTTTCAACGGCTAAACGAATTGCACTAGCAAGAGGATGTTCTTTATCTTTCTTTGATTTTTTTCTTCGTATAACTCGCTTTTTAGGTAAATAGTCTTCTTCTTTGTCTTCCTCTACAGTTGATTCAACTTTTTCTTCACTTTGGGTATCTTCGTTTTCGTTATCTTCTGTAGCAACTTCACTTATCTCTTCTGCAGTTTCTTCTGTATCTGTTTCTTTTTTCGACATTATGATCACCAATTATTCCTTTGACTTTTTCTTTAATTTCATAGTTAATCTTATTTTTCCAGTACCAACCGGAACGGTCTGTCCAACGATTATATTTTCAGTAACACCGATAAGATTTTCATCTTCAGCAAATGAACTTGCGTGTATTAAATGTTTGACAGTTTCTTCGAACGCTGCTCTGCCCAGTACGCCTACTTTCTGGCCGCTTAGCCCATGTCTTCCTATAGATTTTATATGGCCATCAAATGTCATCGCGTCTGCAACAAGCATTATGTGCCTGACATCAACGAAAAGCTTTTGCATATTCATGACGTCTTCGATTTCTTTTATTATTGCATTTCTAGCTGCTTCGATACCAAAAACGCGTTCGATTTCTTTTAGATTATTAGTATAAACATGCTTAGCATCTACTGCTTCATGTACCATCGCACCAACAATGTTGCTGCCAGCTGCACGCACAAAATACTCTCCATCGCCGCGAACTACTACTGCGCGAGTTATACCCTGGATACCTTTTACGATCGAGACCTTTATTTTATTCGCAAGTTTACGAACATATTTGGAGGTTATTTCCTTTGCTTTTTCTTCGTCTTTCTTTTTCTCTCGAGTTGGATTTAATATTATTTTTGGTTCACTAACCTTGAGGTTTGTTGAATACTCCTCGATGGCCTTTCTTAGTGCTGCAAAGCTGACACCTAATGATTTACCGTCTTTTTCGCTATAGGTTATTGAAATTGTTTTTTCTAATAGATCGTCTTCAACTCGTGCAACATCTCTTACGAATACGCTGCTAAGTTCGCGTGCAACTTTTTCAGCTTCGCTTTCGCTTCGCGCGTAAGAGCTTTTTAAGTGGATATCGATAATCGGTTTTTTAGGTTCTTTTTTTGCATCGACAATTTCTATCAGCCTTGGTAAACCTGTCGGCACGTGCTCGGCAACACCGGCGTAGTGGAACGTACGCATTGTCATCTGCGTTCCTGGCTCGCCTATACTTTGTGCTGCGATTACGCCAACTGCTTCGAAAGGAGCGATTGTTGATCCTTTTTTAGATTTATCATCTTTTTCTGCCATCGTCTTCTACCATCCTTATGCTCAAGCATAATGTTATTCTTATATTAGGCGTTCGTGCTCTAACAGTGTCTAGCTCCCTCAGTTCGATCTGAGAGCGCCCATGTTTTTCTCATGGAGCTAAACACTGTTACCACCGACAAACCTGTTTTTTTATGATCGATTATTTTCATTTCACCAGATTAAACTTGAAAACCTTGACCATGTTCATTTCTTTTTAGAACTTCATCAGAAGCTCTAGCATCTGCTCTAGCCAATCCATGATCCTGCCCGGACGCTCCAGATCTTTCTCCTAATCTTCTAATGAGCCACGATCTTCTTTTTGCCGGGTCAACTGGAATTATTAATTGCCTTCCTTCATCAGTTAATCTTGTTTTTTGCATTTCTATTCACCATAAATATTATTTTTCAAATGATTATTGACCCATTTCATGGGTCTCCGGAATTCGAGATCGAAGAGATTCCCGCTCCCAACCACCTGGATCACCATCTCTTTTTAAACTGCGAACTTCGGAACTAAGACGTTTTATACGTCTTGCCTGTTTTTCTATCATGTCTTTAGCTTCCCTAAGTTCAACACGAAGTCTTCGGACTTCTTGACGCGGATCGGATGATTTTTTTAGATGAGATCCGAATCTTCTTTGCATTTTCATTCCACCATTTCACGCAACCAGCCTAGAGCCTATTGCTTATAGCCGATCAAGCCGTATCAACATCATCCTGCTTAGCAGTATCTGCTACTTGGGTCTTACTTGCAAGCATTGGATCTTTTC
>JAHFGR010000053.1 GCA_023247345.1 Microcaldota archaeon
AGCTTGCGACATTTGATCTTTTTGTAAGAAAGCTGCCAAATGAAAGAAATTATCTGATTGCCTGCGGCTTAGAAGAAGCACTAGAATACTTGCAAACGCTGCATTTTACTGAAGAACAAATTGCATACGTAAGAACCTTACCAGAATTTGCCGATGCTCCAGAAGCATTTTTCGAAAAATTGCGAACGTTCAAATTTACTGGAGATGTTTGGGCAGTAAAAGAAGGCACGCCTGTTTTTGGCAATGAACCGATTATTGCAATTCGCGCTCCTTTATTCCAGGCGCAGTTAGCAGAAACTTATCTTCTTACATTACTTGGATCGCGCACAATGTTTGCTTCTAAAGCTAGCCGCATAGTTGACACTGCAACGCCTGCGAGCGTTATGGAATTTGGAACGCGAAGATCGCATGATCCTGAGGCGGCAATTGCGTGCGCGCGTGCTGCATTTATCGCTGGTTGCAGGGGTACAAGCAATGTTGAATGTGGAAAAAGATACGGGATTCCAGTGATGGGAACAATGGCGCATGCCTTTGTAATGAGCTTTGATTTCGAGCTCGATGCATTTCGCGCTTATGCAAAGGCATTTCCTAAGAATACTGTTCTGCTTGTTGACACCTATGACATTGAACGAGGCATAAAGAACGCAATTATTGTTGCAAAAGAAATGGCATTGCGCAACGGGCGATTAAAAGGAATTCGCATTGATTCTGGCGATCTTGCTGAAGAATCGAAAAAAGCGCGCCGCTTATTGGATGCTGAAGGCTTCTCAGATGTTAAAATTATTCTATCAAATGATTTGAATGAGATTACTATTTCTGATTTAAGAGCAAAGAGCGCTCAGTTCGATGCTGTTGGCGTTGGCACAATGCTCGCTACTTCGCATGATGCGCCTCATCTTGGAGTAGTATACAAATTAGCTGAATTGGAATATGGCGGAATTGTAAAACCTTGCATAAAAATAAGCGAGGGAAAAACAACGCTTCCCGGACTTAAACAAGTTTATCGCTATGTTGAAGGTGACAAAATTGCCAAAGATGAAATATGTTTGGCAGCAGAAACCCGCGAAGGTGCAATACCACTTTTAGAAAAGGTAATGGAAAACGGCGAGTTAGTTAAACCACTTCCAAAAATCGAGGCGATTCGAGATTATGCCCGAAAGCAACGCGATATACTACCGCATGCGCTTCGCGGATTATTTCACGCTGATTATTCTGTTGAAATTTCACCTCGATTAGGTATGCTCCAGGCTCACCTTATCAAAGAGGCGCAGGAAAGAAAAACTCTAGTACTAGCTGCACCGCAAGTTGTTCACGCTCCTAATAATCCGAGAAAATTGGGGGTGAAAACATGAACATTAGTTTGAGCACGGCTCAGATCAGTTCATTTTTCGAGGTGGAAAAATGAACATCTTGATTTGGAATGTGGATACGCAAGAAGATTTTATACGCGCAAATGGCGCGCTTTCCGTACCTGGTGCTGATGAAATAATTCCGAATTTAGCTAGAATATTTAGAACAGCTGAACAAAATAGTATAAAAATTCTTGGCTCAGCAGATGACCATAATGATGAAAGCAGAGAATTTGCAAAGAATGGCGGATTATTTCCGGATCATTGCAAGCGTGGCACCACCGGGCAATTACATATTCCAGAAACAATTCTTGGCAAAGAGCGAGTTGGAATCGTTAGATGGGATAAACGCTATGGCGAGCGCGAACTTGTAGAACTTTTTGCAAAGCCACAGGTGATCCTAACTAAAGACGACAACGATGTTTTCACTAGTCCCCATACTGAGGCACTTTTAAAAACTGTTGTACCTAATAGTAGGACATATGTAATTGGTGTTGCAACTGAATATTGTGTTGCATGCGCAGTTCGAGGCTTAGCAAAATGGATTCAAAGAGAAGAAAATGGTTGCGAAGTCGTGCTTGTAACTGATGCAATAAAAGAAATTACTGCAGATGGCAAGCAGAAAGCATTTGAAGAATTTCGAGCGCTTCGCGTAAAATTTGCAACAACTGCAGAAGCAATTCGTGATATTGAAATGCTAACAGAAAGAAGAAGTGGTCCATTGCCAATTGCTTTAGGCAGTAGGCAGGATGCTGTAGGCAGGATGGTAGAAACTAGAACTGAAAGACCAAAAGGAAAAATTTTGAGATGAAGAGGTTGCTACTATGACAAAAAGAACTAGACATAGGATAGAAGGAGCTGGTGCTAGAGTTGATGCTACAGTTGGTTCTAGAACGGGCAGGAAAAAACCACCCAAAGCAGAAGTGCTCACAGATACTTTAAACGCAATAAGAAAGGCACTTGAAGATTTTCAAAAAGTTTCAAAACAAGCATTTGATAATTTCGAGAGAAGATTAGAGAAAAGGCCATTTGAAGAAAGTGAAGAAGGTGGCAAGCAAACAAGGTATTGGGACGATAGATTAGGTGATCTTGTTTTATATAAAGAAGGACTTGCTTGGTTTGGCGAAGGAGAAGGTTGTGATGAAAAACCTATTGGAAAACCAGAGGATTATATTGGAGTTAGGGATGATTATCAGAAGCTAAAGGATTTTCTAGCTAATTTATTAAAGAGAGGACGAATCTATAAAGGAATTAATGGGGTAGGTGATACTAGCGGAGAAACAAACACTGCTGATTATGTAATTTGGATGTATAAGTATTCTCAGAATGAAAAATTCAAAAGAAATGTTGAAAGAGCAGTTGTTGAATTGCTAAGTAAAGAATTAGCAAGAGAATTTGCACCGCTTGATATTGAAACAGAACTTAGGAAGCTTGAGGCGGATTACCAACCACCTTGGTTTCATCCTGTAGGTGGTTTAAATGATGCGTTATCACGTGTTGGACTACAGTATGAAGTTGAAAGCGAAGATGATAGAAAATTTAAAGCATATTTCATTCAAGAAATGGAAAAAACAGAAAGACCAATTACAAAAGACGAGTATATCAGAGGTTTTGGAGGGGCAGAAGAGGACAAGATAAGAGATTACGAAACAGGCGAACCAGCTAAAAGATACAAGGTATGCCATTACGAAGAAACGTCGCCAGAATTCAAAGCTGCTTTGAAAGAAGGATATATAAGAAAACAAGCAAAAACAGCAGCAGTGAGAAAATTCACGCCTCAATTTAATACGTTGGTTGGATTGCTTGATGTTGTTATAAACTTAGGAAAACAAGATAATGGATTTGCAACTATTTATGAAATTCTAGAACAAAAAGCAAGACAAGGGTATTTCAAGGATGCACCTGATCTGATTTATAATTTCAGTGCAGTAAATATATATAATTATGTACTGTTTGCATTAACTGCACTGCAAAAAGGAAAGGAACTAAGAGAATTTTGGCTTGTCAATATCAGAAATGATAATAATACAAAAAGATTACTTGCTTCTGTTAATGGTTTGTTGACATGTTACGAATCAAAAGAAGAAAGAAAAAATGAAATTCCAGCAATATTAAAGGCACTACAAGAACGCGGCTATGACGTAGACAGAACACAACAGTATAGCGCAATAGGATTTATTTTTGATGAGAATCTAGCTGATAAGATACTTGATCATATCGGTTTCATGTGTTTTGATAGACTACGATTTGAGAGAGGAGCATTCTACCATCTAGACAAAGAGAAAGGCACGTTAGATTTCTTAGTTGATAAAACTGCGAATAATGGATTATACCAATTCAGGTCATTGAGATATACTGTTCAAGGTGCGAGCGAACTAACTGCGACATACGATTTAAGCGAAGATAGATTAGATGGCAACGTTGAGCTTGAATCTACTGTTCGCACTTATTTTGACCAAGTAGGATACGAGATGACAAAGGATGTTTTCGTAACCTCCTTAGAAGGGAGAAAAATTGAAGGGGAAACTCTAGTAGTGCAAGCAGGCGAAGCAAGTCTAGAAGGAAAGTATGAAGGCATTGTTGGATTAAACCATACACCATTTGGATTTGTTTATGATCAGACAACAGATACAATTTTACTAGCAGAACCTTTTGATTCCAGAACTGTAATTTTTGGAGTAGGTAAAGGCAGTGTGGATAGAAGAATGGGCGTTGGAAAAATAAAAGCTAAGATAGATGCTGCGAAATTCAAAACCTTAGCAGATATTGGAACGAGAGTAAATGAAATTGTTGCTGAAAAGAAAAAGCACGGGTATATGGGAGACTCACTATATGCTCTAGATGGGAAATTATCTGATGAGATTGCAGTACATTTAGCAAGAGTAGTATCAGTAATATTAGTAAAAAGAGGAGATGGGATTTGGAATAAAGAAGTGAAATGATGAACACCTCGAAGATAATAATTGTTCCAAAATTAAGCAAGTACACGCTTGATATGGCAAAATACAAATTAACTTCAGATCAGCTTGCTGAAAAATATAGAAGAGAAGGTATTGATATTGAAAGAATACTTGGCAGCCATGCAAGACAAGAAGAGGCGTTAAGTGCACTAAAAAGTCTTTTTACAGCAGAACAATTTATTTCCAGAGATGAATTAACAAGAGAAGTTGCAGCAAGAGCAGAGTTAGTAATTGCCCTTGGAGGAGATGACCATCTTAAGTTTGTTTCGCATTTTGTTGATGCCACTCCAATAATGGCAGTTAATTCTGACCCAGTATTAAGCAATGGCGGCTTGGCGTATTTTGTTGCTTCGGGATTTGAAACAGTATTAAGAAGATTGGAAAATGAACAATTTGATATTGAAGAATGGGCAAGATTAGAAGCTATGCTTAATGGTTCATCTGTCGGATTAGCTACATCTGAATTCTTCTTAGGCGAAGACAGAAGAAGAGATATGTCAAGGCATATCTTGGAATTTGATGGAGCAAAAGAGGAACAAAGATGCTCTGGACTACTTGTTGTAACTGGTGCTGGTAGTAGCGGATGGTATGATGCTGCTGGCAGATTTTTGCATTCTGAAGGAGATAAATTTTCGCCAAAGGCAAAACATGCAAGATTCTTGATTACTGAGCCGTTTGGCGGAAGAGTAACAGAATATTCGATGGTTAAAGGCACTTTAGAGATAGGCCAAGAACTAGTTGTTCACTCATTAAACGATTCTAGAGGAGTTTTAACCAATGATTCAATAGAAGAACAAGAATTTAATCGCGGGACTAAGGCAGTTATCAGAATCGCCGATACACCATTAGGGGTTGTTAATATGGGAGCTGGATAATATGCAAGCTAGCGCACAACGATTGATGAGGATTAATCCAAGTGTTGCTAGAGCACACCATACTTTTGGGGGATATAAAAAAGAACCAACACAAGAAGTTAGAACAGCAGATATTAAAGAGAACGAAGTACTTAAGCAGCTGATAGGAGCATGGGAAAGATATGAGTATCAAGTACGCCAGTCACTTATGGAAGAGTATAATGATGCGTTGATTTTAATCAAAAATATTAATTATTCAAGCAAGGAAGTTGGGTTATTTAGTGTGTTGCTTAAAGAGTTATACGAAAAATTAGATCCACATGATCTGGCTTACTTACAATTTGGTCGTAAAGTCGGTTTCTTTTTAAGTGCACTAATAAATAATGGAAGTGAAAGTGATTATAGTATTCACATAGGACATGCTATTAAAGTAGAATATCTTGGCTATAGAAACAATAAAAACATAATAGTAACAGGGAATTCCTATTTTGGTCTTGGACATAATATGCTCAGCGGTAGCATTCAGTTAAATGGAAACGGTGGCCATGCTGTTGGAGTCCAAATGCATGGTGGCATTATTATTGTAGAAGGAAACACTCAAGATTCGATTGGCCATTCTATGGAGAATGGCAGGATAGTAGCAAGGGGTAATGTTGGAGATAAAGTTGGTTTCGGGATGGCGGGTGGAGAGATTTATTTAGAAGGAGATTTTGATGGCATAGGGGATAGAATCCGAGGTGACAAAATTTTCCACAAAGGAAAATTAATCTGGCCCAAAGAGAGTGGTTTTCATGATGACTAGAACGCAACGATTGACGCGAATTGTACCTGCTACTGCAATGACCAGAGATTTTGGAGGATATAAAAGAGAAACAGTACAACCAGTTAGAAAAGTTGATTTAAAAGAAAATAAAACAGTTAAGAAACTAAAAGAAGCTTGGGTAGCTTTTCTAAAGCATGAGATGAACAATGGAATAAACGGGAGTGATTGGTGTGGCAGTGGCGGTGCAGGTAGAGCATATAATCTTACCCTTGAGATCACAAAAGACGTTCATTGTACTGCAAAGGACCTAAAACTTTTTTTGGTTGTTTTATCAGAATTTGCTGATATGCCAGAATACTCGCACTGGTATTTCAGCAGAAGATTGGGAATTTTTTTAAGCGCGTTGATAAACAATGGAAAAGACGACAATTATGTAATTCTGATTAGGAACATTGGTAAAGAAGTGCTAAATGGCTCTTCAGTAGATGATTTAGGATGGCAGAACACAAAAAATATAACTATTGAAGGAAATGTAGGAATATGTCTTGGCGGCTACATGAAAGCGGGTTTGATTGTAATTAATGGGAACGCTATAGATAGTTGTGGCTGGAATATGCGAGGCGGAAAAATAATTGTAAATGGAGACGCAGAAGAGATATTAGGTTGGGATATGACTGGTGGAGAAATTGAAGTTAATGGTAGGATAAAGGACATATCAGCTTGGGGAGGAAAAATTTATCATAAAGGAAAACTTGTTTTTGATAAGACCTATGGGGCCGATGAGAAATGAATCCTAGCATTGTCACTGCAGATAGGAGAATTGCAAATCCAGTTACTCGAGCGAACGATTTGTTTAGAAGATACAAAGAGGAACCGGACCAACCAGTAAGGCAAGCTGATTTTAAAGAAAGCAAGGCATTGAAAGATATTAAACTTATTTGGGAACGATATGTAACAGCAGATCCATCATCTTTTAATTATGATAAAACACGTTTTAAGTCTCATTGTGAGGAAATTTTTAGAAACTTGAAGCAGGTTGATTATTCTGCAAAAGATGTAGAGTTTTTCAGTATTTTGCTAGCAGATTATATTGATCATAAGGATTTCTACGCAAAAGCAAGTTATTTTCTTAATTTGCTGATAACTAATTGCAGAGATTCTGACTTTACAGTTTGTGTAAGGCATTTGCCAAAAATTGATAATTTAGGTTATCATAATAGAAAAAATATCACGATTGAAGGAGAAATGTTAAGCAGAATTGGCACTCTAATGAGAACAGGAAGGATAACTGTAAATGGAAATGGCTGTTCTGATATAGGATTTCTTATGACTGGAGGAGAGTTAATCATAAATGGAAATGTCGGAATAGGTTGCGGGAAAAATATGGAAGGCGGAACAATAGTTGTAAACGGAGATGCTGGTGATTTTCTAGGAAGTAACATGAGTGGAGGCCGGATAATAGTAGAAGGAAACACTGAAGGTATTGTAGGGTTTGAGATGTGTGGGGGAGAGATACATATTAACGGAGAACATTGTGGAAGAATTCTTTCCCCCAAAAGTGGAAAAATATATCATAAAGGAAAATTAATTTGATTGGTGAATAAAAATGAAAATTGCAATGACACAAATTAACACATCTGTAGGTGATATTGCTGGAAACTTGCAAAGAATACTAGAA
>JAHFGR010000054.1 GCA_023247345.1 Microcaldota archaeon
GTATGATGGAAAAGAGCAAACTGCCACTGGAAACGTAACATTAAGCATTGCAAAAGACGGTAAATTCAGCGCAATAATAAAAAAAACTGGCTTTGAAGATGCGAATGTCGAGGTTGAGATAAAGGCGCCAAACACTCTTGCTGACCTTGCATTGCCTGCGATGGGCGGACTTGTGCTCTTAGCGATACTTTATTTCTTTGTTGTTAGACGATTTTTGAGACGATAAATCTGGCCATGTTAGTTATCACTGAAATTAGGTATATGTACTTTTCGGTGATAACTTTTCAAAGGTTATAACTGAGTTTTGTACTTAGTTAAACCAGTGATAACTTAGGTATTTGGTCTGATTTTCTAACATGATGTAGGAAAGCGAATTCACTTCACAGTCACAGATTTCGCAAGGTTACGCGGCTTATCAACGTCTCTACCTAGCAAAACAGCAGTATGATACGCAATAAGCTGAAGCGGGATAGTTTCGATTAATGGATAGAAAATCTCATTTTCTTTATCTAGCTGGGGCAATTGCACCCACATATTAAATGAAGGATGAGGCTTATCGCTTATTCCAATTAAATATGCACCTCGCGCTTTTGTTTCCAAACCATTGCTTATACTATCATAGTAAGTATAATCTGTTGGGCAGAGAAGTATCACCGGCGTACCGTGTTCTATAAGCGCAAGCGTACCATGCTTTAACTCGCCAGCAGGCATTCCTTCTGCATGAATATAACTGATTTCTTTAAGTTTAAGCGCGCCTTCTAATGCTATTGGGAAATTAACTCCCCGCCCGAGCATGTAAACGTGATTTTTATTTTTTAAATATTCTGCGATTTCTCGCGCTTTTAAATCAAAGTAAGACATGTTTTGGCTTAATAAATCAATAACTGATTTTATATTGATAATTTGACTTTTCAAATTGCCTTGCAATGCATGCGCAATGAGATAGAATGCAAGAATCTGATTACTGAATGCTTTAGTGGACGCAACTGCGATTTCTGGCCCGCAATTAGTGTAAAATACTTTTTCGCTTTCGCGCGCTAGCGTTGATGATGGAACATTAACTATGCTAATTACCTTAATTCCGCGCTGCTTTGCTTTGCGCACGCACTCCATTACATCTGCTGTTTCTCCGCTTTGTGAAACTGCCAATATAACTGTGTTTTTATCCAAATCATCGACAAAATATACAAATTCGTGCGCCATCATAACATCTAAGGAAAATTTGGCGATCTTATGAAATATGTGCTTGCCAATAACTGCAGAATGCCTTGCTGTTCCGCATGCAATTGCAATAACTTTTTTTCCGCGCATCTCATTTGCAAGACTTTCAGCTGAGTCAAAATCTATGCCATCTTGCATAACCTTTGGCTGTTCTATGATTTCCTTTAGCATATAATGTTTGTAATCGCCTAAATTCGTCTCAGAAGCATTCCAATTGAGTTTTATTTGCTCCTTGTCTACTGATTTATTTAGGATATAATTAAAGAATTCGAATGAAATTTTATTATTGGTTTTTTTTGCGAATGCAATATCTCCTTCAGTTAGAAATATTGTAGTATTAGTTTTGTCAATAAATGCGAGTGGATCGCTTGCAAATATTATTTCGTTATCCGCAATGCCTATTGCTAGCGGACTTTCATTCTTTATGGCAACTATTTCATCTTTATGCGCTGCACTGATCACCACTAGAGAAAATGAGCCTTTTAGCAATGGTGCTATACGTTTAGCACGATCGAATAAACTGCCTTGTTCTTTTTCAAATAAATGAGATACTACTTCGCTATCTGTTTGGGATTTGAATGTGTGGCCTTCTTTTATAAGCCGCTCGCGCAACTCAAGATAGTTTTCAATTATCCCGTTGTGAACAACTGCTATTTGTCCATTACAATCTAAGTGAGGGTGTGCGTTTGCCTCGTCTACCCCACCATGGGTTGCCCAGCGCGTATGACCAATCAAAATAGCGCTCTGCCCATTTAAAGACGGCTCAGATATTCGCCCTATTTTTTTCTCCAATAAAATATTAGTACCATTGAGTGCAGCATACCCCCAGCTGTCATAACCGCGATATTCCAATCTTCGCAGTCCGTTCACTATGTCTTTTATAGCTGAATCGCTCTCATTCAATTTTATTAAACCAATAATACCGCACATCGTCTTCTGAACTCCTTATGCTCAAGCATAATGTATTTCTAATGTAAGGAATCGAGACTCCGCCTCGCATTACTCGGCACCTCGATTCGGCCGTCTTATGTCATTCTTATTTTTATGTTCTCTTTAGAGAAAAAAATTAGAAAGAAAAGCTTTATAATACCTATGTAAAAAAATTTTTATAACTACTAAAAAAATATTTTGGGTGGTATTGTGAAGTTAGTGAATGAAAATGAGGAAGCACTTAATTGTATGGAAATTGATGATAGTCGTATCTCTGCGATATCAAGAGACAGATTAAAAATTTTGCAAATGCTTAGTAAAAAGCCTATGTATGCTGCTGAAATTGCACGCGAACTAGGTATGGAAGAACAGGCAATTTATTATCACATAAAAATACTTCAAAAAGCAGGCTTAGTAAAATTTACAGATTACGAAGAAAAACGCGGTGGGGTAGCAAAAAAATTCATTGCAAGTACAGAAAGCGTTGCGTTGGTGCTAAAAGATGCATGGAAACATTTTACAAATTCAAAAAGAGCAGTGCCTAAAATATTTGTACCGTTTGTTGAAAACGAAACATTTAATGGGGTATTTATTGTTGGATCGCCTGACCCGCATGGCAAATATCGAGCGCGCGCTAGCGAGTTTCCAATTTTAGAATTAGCAATGCTTCTAGGAAGCTATGCAACATTTTCTTTTCCGCTTTATTTATTAGATACACAAATAAAGGAAGAGGAGAAAAAACAGAATCTTATTCTAGCAGGCGGACCAAAGGTAAACATGCTTACTGCAGAGATAAATGATTCATTGCCATTGCGATTTAATAAGGAAACATTTGAGATTTATAGCAAATTTTCGAAGAAGAGATATAGTGGGAATATAGGTGTTATAGAATTATTGACTAATCCATTTTCACCAAGCAAAAGGATATTGCTGATAGGTGGATTAAATCACCATGGTACGCGCGCGGCTATATTCACAATAATTAAAAAAATGAAACAAATAGAGGCAGGAAATAAATATAGCCCTAAGACGATTGCAAAAGTTGTAGAGGGATTTGATGAGAATGGAGATGGGATAGTTGATTCTGTTGAGGTATTGGAATAACCAAAGATAGCATAATTATTAATCTTCTTCGATATAATAAATTTATTTACAATCTTTTAGAAATATTAATAAGTGAAAAATATGGCAGAATCACAACAAATTTACGAATTCAAAAAAGCTCTTAAACGCTTGGCTGAATTTCGAGGAAGCGGTACGGAGTTGATATCCGTTTACATAAACGCAGGCTCACCCTTGCACGATACTGCTAACAGATTGCGTGAAGAAATGAGCCAGGCAAGCAACATAAAGTCAAAAAGCACAAGAACAAACGTCATTGGCGCGCTTGAACGCATTTTGCAGCATTTTAAGATGTATAGGCAAACGCCACCAAACGGACTTGCAGTATTTGCAGGAAACATTAGTGATAACCCCTCTAAAGTAGATATCGATCTGTTCGCAATTGAACCGCCACAAAGGCTAAGCATTGGAACTTATAGGTGCGATAGCAAATTTTTCCTAGAGCCATTGCAAAATATGGTTGAAAACAACGACACTTACGGGTTAGTAGTACTTGATGGCCGAGAAGCAACGCTCGCAATGCTGCGAGGAACACAAATAGACGTACTGAAAAAAATAAATTCAATGGCGCACGCGAAGATAAAGGTTGGTGGACAATCAGCCAGAAGATACCAGCGGTTAATAGAAGAAAGTATCGAGTATTATTATAAAAAAGTAGGAGAAAATATGGATGAATTTTTTGTTGGAAAGACAAAAGGCGTAATAGTTGGCGGCCCTGGGCCTACTAAAGAATTTTTTATGAAAATGAAACCTTTTAATTATCAAATAAAGGTTCTTGGAGTAGTTGATACTGGATATACTGACGAATATGGGTTAAGGGAGGTTCTTGCAAAAAGCGAAGACATTTTGACAGAACAGGAAGCAATAAAAGAGAAAAAATTAATGGACAAATTTATAAATGAGGTAATAAACGGCGAACTCGCTACTTATGGAGAAAAACAAGTAAGAGAGGCGATAGAGAATAACCAAGCAGATGTGGTTCTTATCTCGGAAGGTTTAGAATATCGGAAGGCCGTATACGTATGCGGTGCGTGCGGTTTAAAGACAGACAAATTAACGAGAGACAAATCAGAAGAAAGAATTCCGTGTAAGTGCGGGAGCGAGATGAAACTGGAAAAAGAAGTTGAATTATTGGAAGATCTCGTAGAATTAGCAAGAGCGCACAATATAGAGGTTGAAATAGTATCTACAAACACATCTGAAGGGTTGCAATTGCTAAATGGATTTACCGGTATTGGCGCTTTCTTGAGGTATAAAACAAGAATGACATGAGTATTGTTCTAAACAGGGCAAACACGCAAATTCATGAAATTAATTAGAAGGTTGAACAGTAGACTCGTTATTTATTTTTGGTGTGCAACCAAGGTAAGCACCCCAGGCAGGATCTGTGAGTATTTCACCCCCAATACCATTACAATCTTCAGAGGCTACATTTTCAAATACGATTTCTACATGCGCGTAAGCAGGGCAGAGATCAGAACAGAAATATTGCTCCTTTAGAACCAACCCATTCTTATAATACCTACCTAATAATTTTGGATAATCAGAAGAATTTATTTTAGCATTATCAGGAGGTGTATTAATTTTCTTAAGTTCTTCTGTAATAGTGCGTAGTTGTTCATCTGTGATATTCATCTGCGTGATTTGTGGCTCCGGTTGAGTAGGAACAAAATTTATATTACAACTTTTAGGCGAATAATCATTAATTACGCCAACTACCAATTTATTTTTATAAAAAGTACTTTGGTTTCCTTCTTTTATATGAATTGTGATCTCGGCAGTTTTCAGTTTTTCTAAACAGATGTTCAAATCTACTATGCCATCGATACTCGTGCATTCATTTTTTTCAAATGCGAAGATAGTAAGATTTTTACCAACTAAGCCTCGGCTGCCTGCAAAATCAACACCGCATTGTTGTATGCTTCTCCTTACAGCATCATTGCTAGTGTCTCTAAGATCTTGAACAATAAAAACGTCTTTGGCACTTAATAGCTGGGCTGCAAAGACATCCGGATTTACAGGTTCACTGGCACTAGTATTGCTGCTAACGTTAATCGCGCCTGGTGGAACATGATTCACTGGTTTTGAAGGATTAGATAATACCATGTACGCCGCTACTAATGCGAGCGCCACTAGAAATACTGTCAGAAAATTTTTCATATTAAGTACCTTTACTTGAATAAAGTTGATATGGTGCAAGATTTATAATATGAGTTATCGCCGCTCAGGAAAGCTTTTGTATCGTAGATGGCAGACAAAGCAGGTTTTTGTGGAGTTGCTGAATACTTCAATATAAAGGAGGTTGAATTTTTGATCTCACTATTACATTGCCCCCGATCTTTAGTACTGACATCGCCTGCGGAATTCTTAACAGAACAAGTGTTGGAATCAAGCTCGTATATAACTACTGATTTATTGTCCCCTCGCAAATTATCCGCTATCGAATTCGCACAATTTCGCATATTTGTGGTTGAATCAGAAGGGGCATTCTGAAGGTCAAAAACGACTGCAACAGATTTCTTTGGTCCGATGTCACTTATGAATTCTTCTAAATCGGCCGCAAACGCGGTCTTATCCAACAGAATATATAAAAGACCAGAAAAGACTAATAAAGATAGCAGAAAGAGAACATAAACGGCTATTAACACTAGTTTCATTACCTTACCGGTCAAACCAAATCTACTATAAATACTCAAAAATACAAAGAAAGATAAAGAGCCGAAAGATAAAAATGTTAATAGAGCAACACTCCCAAAAGAAATTATTTTATTAGAGATAAAATCGTTAGGTGAAACTACTTTAGTTACTGTTAAGAGACTCACTAAACCATCATTCACTCTTCTTGAGAATGATCTAAGTTTAGAACCCGCAAAAGCAAAAACGCCTTCTTTTTGAGCTTTTAATAATAAATTAGCCTCTTGAGATACGTTTCCATAAGTAACAGTAAGCTGAGCCACCTGTGCATCTGTTAGAACCTGAGAAAAACTACTGTCTAAAGTATAACTTATATTTTTTAAATCATCTAATTTCTTTTTATCTTTGCTATTTAGATCTTTCGTATCTAATATAAATAATAGCGAATCTGCACTATTTTTAGCATTGAGTGATTTATTATAAGTCGCTAAAACTTGTGGGGCCATAAGATTAACGTCGTTTATTGCCTGCTCATAATTAGTAAGATCATCTTCTATAGTAGAAAAGTTGCGAGTTGCGATGCTCGTATTTATTTTAACCGTAAGATCGTTAACTGTGTTTAAACGAACTCTTAAAGAGTCGTTGGAAACGTATTTGAGCGCATTGTTCGCATCACTCGCTACTACAACTGCTCGAACTGTAAGCGGACCATATAAAGAAGAAAACTGAACTGCTTCAGTCTCTGCGGTTTTGTAAGATAACCTAGAGAGAGTACTATTGTATATTTGAAGACTAACTGCTTGGTAAGTTATGAAAGATTTGGATTTAGTCAAAAGAGATTCTGTGGTATTCGCCCAAATATTCAAGTCGGTGCTGTTAAAAGAAATATCCGGACAAAGCGCAAAACAGTTTTCCTGTACACATCTTTGATATTCGCCAGGCTCAGTTGTTGGGGTTCTAAATTGAGTATTTTCCAATACTGCTTTGTCTCTTCTTAGTTGAGGTACTATTGAATTTAACTCACTTAAAGAAGAATTGAGATTAGTCTCGTTTATATTATTGATAAGAAATAAAGATCTGTTTATTAGTCGATCCGTTTCGTCACTCGCTTTTTCAAAATCTTCTAATAAAACCAAGGTTTGCTCCAAGGTTATTGCTTTTTTAACAGCTTTAGCATATCCTGCTGAGTAAAACACTTGAGCTACTTTTTTACAATCATCTTCGTTATCGCAGTATAATGTTCCAGTTCCATATTTAATTCCGTTTAATAGCAAGGCTTGTCTACATACATATTCTTCTTTACCGAGAAATCTACCACCATCGTTTCTACTGTAGTTATATCCTAAAATTGTCTGATTTATGACGTCAAACTCAGTATTGTTCGGATATGTCGTTTGCTTAAAATAGGTATGAAGAACGTGGATTATATCTTCCTGGCTTTGCAGCACTTCTCCATTTTTCAAAAGAAATAATGGAGCTTTAGCAGGGCTGCTTATTATGGAGTAG
>JAHFGR010000055.1 GCA_023247345.1 Microcaldota archaeon
GACTAATGGAATACTATTTATGCCCTCAATAGCGTTTCTCGAATCAATTCTTAGCACGGTTGTCTTTGATCCATTCACATCACCGATAAATACTTGATCAGTCCCTATGAATGAAAATGTATTTGTGTTGTTTAGTTTTATAATTAATTTTCTCGCAGATCCGCCATTATTGGTAATGGTTACATTCAAAGAATCAGTGCTGGTTATTTTCTGTTTATCTAGAGATATAGTTAGTATCGGCTGGTTTACGACTTTTACTGGCACAACGAGCGTTTGTGCATCGCCGTCCTTTTGTTTGATCGAAAATGATACTGTTATTATACCTCCTTTGGCATCTGGCAAAACTTTAAATGGAACAGTTACTATTGAACTCGAACCGCCTGCAATAGTTCCAACATGTATCGGGTTCTGCACCTTAATTTCTATGCCGTTGTCAGGTGTAAAATAAACGTTAATATTCTCTATTGACTGAACTATTGCAGTTACTCCTGTTGGCTGTACATTTTTTAATGTTATTTTGATTGATGCGTCTTGCCCAGGTTTTACCTGCGAAGAGCTAAGTTCATAAGAATCTATAGAAAGCGGAGCAAAAATCAAACCAAATAGCAACAGAATAAATACAAATCTTTTCATTAATCCACCTCGATTTTTCCATCTTTTATTTTTACTTTCTTTTCAGTTATTTTTGTTATATTTAAATCATGCGTTATAATTACAATCGTCTTTCCTTGGTCATGCAAGTCTTTAAACAGTTTTAGTACATCTTCACCTGTTTTTGAATCTAAATTTCCTGTAGGTTCATCAGCCAGAATGAGCTCAGGCTCATTTATCAAAGCGCGTGCAACAGCAACTCTCTGTTTTTGTCCACCGCTAATCTGATTTGGATAATAAAAAAGTCTGTCCCCCATACTTATTTCATTTAATATCATGCTAGCTTTTTTGTATGCGTTTTCTTCGTTTTCATTGTAAATTAGAGCTGGCAGCGCAACATTTTCCAATACAGTCAAGGTTGGAATTAAATTAAATGCCTGGAATATAAAACCTATTTTTTTCCCTCTTAAGTATGCAAGTGAATCCTCTTCCATAGTGCTTGTTTCTATTCCGTCTAAGTAAACCTTGCCTTTTGTTGGCTCATCTAAAAGGCCTATGATGTGCAATAGCGTGCTTTTCCCGCTTCCGCTCGGTCCTACAACACTTATAAAATCATTTTTTTCTATTCTAAAATCAACATCTTTTAATGCATAAACTTCTTCACCCAAGGTGCGATATATTTTTGAAACATTTTCAAGATGTAAAACAGATTTCATCCAATCATCTCTTTCAAAAACTGGCGTATTATTCTCGGAAACATTTTTTTCCCTTCTTGAAGTTTTTTTCTTCCTTCAGCAGTAAGTGCATAAATTTTTCTTACTCGCTTGCCTTGCCTTTTTTCTTTTTGAAAAATTAATCCCTCATTATGCATTTTGTTAAGGAGCGGATAAAGTCTGCTGGCGTTTGCAGTTTTCATACCTTCTTTCCTTAGCATTTTGATCATTTCATATCCGTGAAGTTCTTTCTTACTTATAAGCCATAAAATAAAGAGATACATCTTCTGAAGAAAATGCGAAGGAATAGTATTAATGTTTTTCATTTAGAACGATATATCTATTTCTGTATATATTTAAAAAAGTATGTATAATCCTATTCGGAATCAATCTAGGCCGACTAACATTCTGGTTTTGTGGTATAAATAAAATTAGTTTAAATCTCAATTTCTACTATTTCTTCTTTTCAGCCTTTTTAACTTCTTTTATTAGTTCAGAAAGATCTTTTTCTAATGCAATGCATCCTCTAACAATTAGTTCTGCAGGTTCCATTTGGAAAAAGCTCTCTAACTTGAATCTGAACTTATCCTTTCCTAGTATCTCATAAGTAACTAAACCTGCCTGGAATTTAGCATGTTTTGTTCCATAATCTAACCTTGCCTTTGCTTCTAATCGTAAGCGTTGATTTTCATTCAATGTTAATATTGGAATTTGCTCTCTGGCAACTGAAATATCCTTATCATTACTTTTTAGGTCTTTTGAACAAACTACCTTTGGGCCAGTTTCATCAATTGTAAATATGATTTCTACACCTTCTGGTAATTTTTCTGGTGTTAATATTGGAATCATACCAAGTCTATGTGCAATATACTCGTCAAAAATCCAGGAAGTGTTATCGTAAAAAGTTAGATGATCCATAGCTAAAACTGGTATGTGAGTCATTGAATATCTGCGAACCGCATTTGCGAACGGTATGGTTATACCATCTACCGAGCATTCTATTTTATTTGCTTTTTCTTTTTCAATCGTGATTTTCATTCTGTTTCGCCCCCGCGATAAAAAATCATACTCTTCTTCCTCTTCTTCCGCCCTTTCTCTTCATAGAATCAGTTGGAACCGGAGTAACATCCTCTATTTTACCTATTCTTATCCCTGTTCTTGCCATTGTTCTAATGACAGCTTGTGCGCCCGGTCCTGGTGTTTTTAAGCCGTTGCCACCCGGTGCCCGAATGCGAACATGAACATGAGTTATTCCTTTTTCTTTTAAATTACTAACGACTTTTAATGTTGCTTGCATAGCTGCGTATGGTTTTCCTTCTTCTCTATCTGATTTTACCATCATACCGCCGCTCGCCCACGCCAATGTTTCTGCTCCACTTAAATCAGTAGCAGTGATTATCGTATCGTTTTTAGATGAGAAAACATGAACAACGGCGAATCTCGGTTTAACTCTTTTGAATTCTGGTTTTGGAGCTACAGCTACCGGAGCCTGTACTTCTTTGTGTTCGCTCTTTATTGCTACTTCCTCTTTTTTCTCATCAGTCAACGGATCACCTAATTCTCTTCAACTTTTGATTCGACAGCGTTATCTTCTTTTTTTACTATTTCCTTTTCAGTTTTTGTTTCTTCTTTTGTCGCGTCTAAAACAACAGGCGGTTTTTTATTTAAGTCTATTGGTTTCGAATAAGCAATTAATGATTCTTCATCAGCATCAACCAGGTAACTCGGTGCGGATATTTTTTTACCGCCAACTGCTATAAATCCATGAGTTATTAATTGTCTGCTCTGAGAGATCGTATTTGCTAGCCCCTTTCTAAATACTATTGTCGATAGTCTTCTTTCTAGTACGTCTTTAATAGTTAAGGAAAGTACATCGTCTACTTCCGCGTCCTTATTTAATATGCCTAGCTTATTTAGTTTTGTTAATATTTTTACTTTATCCTTAGCGCGTTCTTCTTCGGTTAACGATAACAAGCGCCTTGCTTCGCGTCTGTACTTCTTAAGTTCAGCCGTTGCCATCCAGAGTTCTCTCATGTTTTTTAATCCATAATCTTTTTTAAATGCAGAGTCCTCTTTCAGCCTGTCAGCTTCCCATAAATGTTTTGGTCTTGAATATTTATTACGAAGTTTTGGCGGGTCTCCCATTTGTTATCACCATAATTATTTCTTTTCAGCTGGCTTTCCTGCTGGTTTATCTGCTGGTTTTGCAGTTGCTTTTGCTGCTGCTCCACCAGCTGCTGGTGCAGCTCCTCCTGCAGGTGCTGCTGCTCCTGGTTTTCCTGCGCCAGGTGCTTCTTTCTGTGCCTGTTGCGCAGCAAGAACGGTTTTTCTAAGTACACCAACTGTCATTCCAGTTCTTCCTGTATTTCTAGTTCTCTGTCCTCTAACCTTCTGTCCATAATGGAATCTGTAACCTTTCCAGGTATATAACTTTTTCTCTCTTTCAATATCTTGTTTTGTAGTAAATATAAGATCATTCATAATAACATGCTTGTCTGTTCCATCGAGCATATCGCTACGACGATTCAATAGGAATTTTGGTATGCCGTGCTCTTGAATGTTAAAAAGTACTTTATCTATTTTCTCAATATCTTGGTCTGTGAATTCGCCTACTTCCTTGTCAACTGAGAAACCAAATTTATTGTGGAGTACATTTGCAATTGAAATACTTAATGTCGGACCAACGCCTCGTATATATGCAAGCGCTCTTCTTAATCTCACATGGCCTCGTATATCTTTGCCTGCAAGTCTAACAATACCCTTGAAGCCCGGTCTATCGTCTATCTTTGGAATTTGTTGAAGTCGTTTAGGAGGTTCTTTTTTCGTTTCTCGATCTACTTTCTGTTCATTTTTTTCGTGTTTCTCTTTTTTATCCGATTTATCCAACCAATCACCATCATACTCTAGTAATATTTTCTACTTCGATTTCGCTTACACCCGCGATGTTCTTTATTTTATCTTCTAAGGTATCTAACCCGCCTTCTTTATCGCTCATTAATAAAACTGCCTTAAGCGCTTTCGCGCCGAATGCGATTTCTTCTTCCCAAAACCTTTGGACTTTCGTAATCTTTGAAATTTCCTTTTTTATCTCTTCCAATTTCGAATGGTCATCGAGAAATACTTTGATATCAACAGCAACATCATATTCCAATATAACACCCTAATCTACCGACGCAAACGCAGCACGCGAACGTCTTACCACTATGGTCCTTCAAATCCACATGTACATTTGAATATATTTTTATTTTTTCTACAGTATGCACAACGAACAAGTTCTGCACTGCAATTTGGGCATGGAAATGTAGTAAAATCCTTTGCCTGTTTTCCACACGTTGTACAAGTTTTCATTGAGACGTCACCATTGAGCGAAATTTCTTCGCGAAATATTTGCCCAGCAGGGCAATTCACGTCGAAATATTTGTCGGTGTTTTTTTGCCACACCGACAATTCATTAAATATCTCCATTATTGAGCTTGAGCAAAAATTAAATTAAGCGAATTAAATCAATAAGATATCGCTCATTTAAAAAGAGCAGTAGGAATTATTTAATAAGATGTGTATTTAAATATTCCGTTAGGCAACTAATCTCGGTTTATCCATTGTTCTTTGCAACGAACAATCTGGAGGCGTTAGTAAAACGACGAAATACATTATAAAGAGAATATATTATTATATTATAGTTGCCCTTGTAGTCTAACCTGGACAGGACGCGATATATTTACACGTGCGGAACCCTGCGGAGGTTGTAATCTGGGTTCAAATTTTTAGGAGATAAACATTTACTAGCGGTTTTGGCCGCTTTTTCCTAAAAAGCGGGTCCCAGTGAGGGCGTTTTTATTTTTTCTTTTTTCCGATGCCAATGTATTAAAACACTTCTTTACTAAATTTCTAACATGGAATTAATGGTCAGAAGCAGTAGACTGGAAGCAGGAAGCAGTAAGCCTAACGCATACACCATAAATACTACTCCTTATAGCTTACCGTCGATTACAGCCTCAGTCCTAAAGCCTACACCCTATGGCCTACCATCTATGGCAGCGGCTAATAGCCGCTTTGACAAATACAAACCAGAACCTCATAAATCCGTTCGTCAATTAAAAATTGAAGGAGCTGAAGACGAAACTCCGAACCAATTGAAAGATGCCTGGTCTAGATTAGAATTGAACACTACTTCAGAATTTACCTATATCGATGCTTTTAGATTGATAAGACATCTTGATTACTCTACAAAAGATGTTGAAAAATTTAGTATTGCTTTAGCAGAATTCCAAGACGAAATAAAGTTCGCAGAAAGAGCAGGAATATTTCTGAGCGCGTTAATAAATAATGGCAAGGATAAAAATTACGTCGTTCATGCAAATCACCTTAATGTTTTATTAGACTGTATTGGCTTTAGAAATAGAAAAAACATTAAAGTGGAAGGTAGCATTGGCAAGTGTGTCGGGTATTCAATGTTATCCGGAATTATTTTTGTCAATGGAGATGTCGGCAATGCTATAGGCCATGCTATGCAAGGAGGAAAAATTTATATTGTAGGTGAGCGTGGGTTATTAGGAGAGTATATCGCCGGGGGTAGAATATACGTTAGAGGAGAAATAATCCTTTCAATCGGTTTTTTCGAATCACTATTTAATAAATTTGTAGACAAGTACTGTAGCGGGGTAGGGTTTTGATTAAAAGTAATATTTTAGCCGTCCAATAGCTAATATATTTATACCTTTTGCTTCATTATTAGTTAAACTATTTTTATGTTATTAATGAGCTAGGTGGTCATTTGCCAAACGGAAACGAATCAAACACATACCAATCAACTACATATACCGAAAGGAAAATTCTTCAGGACGTAGGTCCAAAGACCAAAGACGACGAAGAAATAATGAAATTTCTTGAAGAAACAAAACAAAAAATATACATTGTTGGTGCTGGAGGAAGCGGAACGAATACCATCGATCGATTATTCGAACTCGGTACTGAAGGCGTACAACTTGTTGGTATGAATACTGATGCAAAACATTTACTAAGGGTCAGGGCGAATAAAAAATTAATATTAGGAAAAAAATTAACTGGTGGGAAAGGTGCGGGCAGCAATCCGCAAATAGGAGAAGAAGCCGCTAAGGAAAGTATAAATGAAATAAAGGACGCGCTAGCAGGCAGTTCTTTAGTATTTATAACATGTGGCATGGGCGGAGGCACTGGCACTGGCAGTGCAGCAGTAATAGCTGAACAGGCAAGGGCATGTGGTGCGCTTACTGTTGCAGTCGTTACATTGCCATTTAGTTCAGAGGGAAAAATAAGATTGGAAAATGCGATTCAAGGTTTGGAAAAATTGAAAAAACATACCGACACTTTAATAGTAATAAAAAATGATCGTTTGTTGAATTTAGTTCCCGATCTACCGTTAAATACTGCATTTAAAGTATGCGACGAAATTTTGGCGAGCAGCGTAAAAGGCATTGCTGAACTCGTAACAAAATCAGGGCTCGTTAACGTTGATTTCGCTGATTTAAGAACAATATTAAGCGAGGCAGGATTTGGTGTTATTGGCCTTGGCGAAGCATCAATCGATGCAAAGCACGAAGACCGCGCTCGCGTTGCAGTTGAAACAGCATTAAATTCTCCATTGCTGGATGCTGATGTCAGCAGTTCGACAAAAGCATTGATAAATGTAGTCGGTGGAGACGATATGACATTAAAAGAAGCCGAATATGTGGTTTCAGAAACTGCCAGACGAATAAACCCAAATGCTCATATAATCTGGGGTGCAAGAATAGAAGAGAATATTAAAAAATCTTCCATGCGCGTATTAGTTGTATTAGCCGGAGTTAAATTCCCAAAATATGAATTCATGCCTAAGAGCGCTGAATTAGAAGGTTTAGAATTAGATTTAATAGGATGATGATAAAATGGATATAGGCGACCTAATTAAACGATGTGTTAGAATATTCTATATTTCAAGAAAACCAACAGATGAAGAATTTAAAGAGGTTGCAAAAGTTACTGTGCTCGGAATGATTGTAATTGGAGTAATCGGAATGATAATTTCATTGCTATTTACTTCATTTTAATAAATTTGAAATGGTGAACCAAGATGATTTATACTATAAGA
>JAHFGR010000056.1 GCA_023247345.1 Microcaldota archaeon
AATATTACTGGAGAAACAAACGAAATGATACGCCGAGCAAAGCTGTTGCATGATAGCGGCTGGCGATTTGCAATGATCGATGTTGTGACAACTGGCACAGCAGCTGTGCAAACACTGCGAGATGTTTGTGCTGACTATGGCTTGGCAATACATGCGCACAGGGCAATGCATGCTATGTATGATAGAAATCCAAAGCATGGGATGACCATGTACTTTTTAGCGAAATTGATGCGATTAATCGGCGTGGATGAGATCCATGTTGGAACAGCAGTTGGCAAATTAGTTGGCACTGCGCAAGAGGTAAAATTAATAGCTGACATGATAAGAGGAAGTAGCATAAAAGAAGGAAAAATGAATCTTAAACAAGATTGGGGTAATATTAAGCCGATGCTTCCTGTTTCTTCTGGCGGATTACATCCTGGCCTAGTACCGTCAGTAATGAAAATATTTGGAACAGATCTTACGCTTTTAGTAAGCGGCGGGATCCATGGGCACCCAAAAGGTACGCGAGCTGGCGCAAAAGCAGCAATGCAGGCAATCAAAGCAACAATGGATGGAATAAGCTTGGACGAGTATGCGAAAACGCATGTTGAACTTGCGCAAGCGCTCGAGAAATGGGGTTATCTAAAACCGAAATAACTTAAAGATTAATAAAAAACCACTATGTCAAAATGAGCATTTTGACAGCTAGATAATTACACAAGATGGAAGTATCTGGATTTAAATACCTTTCTTAGGAACATAATACTTAGGAAGTTAACTATTAGTGATTTTAATGGTTCTAAGAGCTGAAACTCCACCAAAAGGCATAGCTGTCGATCATTCTGGCACATCTGGTAGTGCATCTAATAGCGCATCTAGTAACGCACCTAGAATTAGAGCTCCTCCGCTAATTGAAAGACCAACAGCAAGAGAAACACTAAGATTCGGAAGGATGAACGCGAGCGATACAAGAGAGATGGAAAGGTTAGTCGCTATATACGATGCTGCTTGGTGCAATGAAGGCTTGCTAAGAAAGCAGGGATTCTCTGAAGCAGAAATAGAAAGGGCAAGTGGACTAAAGATAAATATAGACTTATTAAAGGCTCAGTGCGCTGCTTTTCCTGATGGCCAGATAGTTGGAAGGCTGGAAAGGGACGATGGAATAGTCCCGGTAAGCATGCTAAGTACATTTGTAATGGCGATTCAAGAACCGCAGGATATTTTGCCTGGATATGCAAATATTACTTCTGATAGAACTTTCGCAAGGCATGTTGATCCTAGCTCGCTGGCGAATGGACAAACAGGTGTTCTATATTGCGTTTCTATAGCTACTGACCCTCAATTTCAAGGGAAAGTATTTGCATTAAATACGCTTACGTACGGCATCGGACTCGCAGCTTCAAAGGGCCTTGCCGCAGTACCTTATAGCGCACCTCGAGGTTTTGGAGCTTATAGAAGAAGATTTCCGGAAATAGAAATAATGACTTATTTGCATACAACCAAACCAGTAAAAGATCATGATCTGGCAAAATCTTCTGAAAGATACATGAAAAGATTAGCTGAACTGAACGAAGCGGATACAACAAAGGTATACTCGAAAAAATTAGAACCCTTGTCTTTTGAATTATTTTGTGCAGAAGCATATGCGCCAGAAGGATTTTCAGCATATTCAGAATTCAGATCTAGATATGGTAACTGGTTTAAACAACAATATGGCCACGAACTAACAATAGTAGATTATATTCGATTAAGCGGAAGGCAGCATGTTGATCCGGTTATGAATATGCACATTCAATTTGGTGCTGATTTTATTTACGACCAAAGCGGCAGGATAACCTGCGTTTTCAGAAACTCCAGGCCGGAAGATGTTTCGGCAGACGGATATAATGTTGTACTAACATATCACCATAGATCTATTTTTACAGGAAAGCAACAATAAGATGAAAAATTTGATAAGAAAATTTTTCAGCATGCAATTGTTGCTAGAAAAAAGCAACAGCACACATCTTTTCGCTCGAAGCGAAAAGCTTGTTGTAAATTATCAAATTTACAATACAATTAAAAACCTAAACTTGGCGAATAGATTATGGATAGTAAAAAAGGTCAAGTTGCGATTAAGAGACCTGCGGTCTCAGCTCGCCACCTGCGAGGGCAAGTGGCGATAGAGTATTTGATGACTTATGGATGGGCGATACTAGTTCTAATTATAATAATTGGTTTAATATTAGGAAGCGGAATCGCGTCGCCCAGTTACTTAATATCAGAAGAATGTAGCTTAGGTACAAAACTACCCTGTACTCAATTTTTATATAATGATGGAGCGAACCTAAAATTAATAGTAAATGTAAGTAATGGATTTGAATATAAAATAAAAATAAAAAATGTGAAAATAACATTAGTTGGAAAAGGAGAAATGACAATTGTTACTACGAACGACAATCCAGAAAGCGGCGGGAGCGCACAGATAGATGCAACATTCGCTGGATATAATGCGCCAAAGGATAGCTCGAAAAAATTCCAAGTGAATATTACTTATTATTCGTGCGCATCAGAAGTAAATCCGACCTGTGCTGATATTCCAACACGCCAGATAAGCGGAAAAATAAGCTCTAAGACAAATTAGAATTAGGAAAAATATAAATAAATTGATACTACTTTGGATCTGGCTGGCGCACTGTAAATCCTGCAGCCCTTCTTCTCTCCCACCAATTTACAACTGCACGCGAATATAGACCATGGGAAACTTCTGCTAGAGCCGCGGCAAGGCATACTACTAGTAAAACTGTCCATGGCTTGTTTAAAGACAATAAACTCGCTTGATTCGGTCTTTGTTGCTCTTCAAATTTTTCTTGAGGCTTACATGTAAGGCTATCAGCTTCAGCACTGCAAACAAATACCTTACAAGTTTTTTTATCAATCGGTCCTTCTGCAAGCGGTTCGGCACAAACAGCTCTTCTTTCCATCCTTGCACTTCGCTGCTGTACCGTTGTTAAAGTGCTATGGATAACAAACGCGGCACCTCCAAGCGCTACTAATGGCATTGCAACAAGAGCGAAAATTTCACGACGGTTCAAAGAACGAGAATGATTTGCTTTGGAAATTTGAAGCTGTTTCATAATAAGAGTTTATTCGGAAATAGTTATAACACTTGTGAGAATTCAATCTTAAATTCTCCTCTTTCCTGATTTATATCGCGAATTTTTGCAATTGATTTTAGCTCGCCAAGCAGTTCTTCGTTTAATGGATTTTCTAATGTTAATTTCGCTTTTGTTAGCTCGGCATTCTGCGGCATTTTATTCTTGGATTTATATTGGCGAACTTCTGAAATTATTTTATTAAATACTTCCATTGTAACTATTGCTTTCTCATCTATTTCGCCAGCTTTTGGCCAAGCGCTTAAGTGAATTGATTTTGTTTTCTTAGCTTCTTCAACAAAAAGACCTTGATAAAGCTCTTCAGTTGCATGCGCGGCAATTGGTGCAAGCAATTTTATAGAATTAAAAATTACATAATTGAGAACAAATTGCGCTGATTTTCTATTTTTATTGCCCTTATCATAAATTCTGTATTTTACATACTCTAGATAGTTATCACAAAAATCATGCCAGAAGAAATCATGCAACTTTCCAATTGCTTGTTGGAATTCAAAAACTTCCATGTGTTTGGTGAAAGTCGCAACCAGTTGGTTCATTCTTGAAAACATCCATTTATCGATCGCTGATAAATCATCAAATGCAACTTGCTTTTTATCATAATCTTCTGTGCTCTGCTCTACAAAGCGCGCGGCATTCCAAAGCTTATTAAGAAAACTTTTAGCATATTTAATGTCTTCATAACTAAATGGCCTATCCTTGGCCATTGCACCGCTCATTGCTGCCCATTGACGAACTGCGTCTGTTGGATATTCTTGCTGAAGCTGAGTCGGCGATATTATATTACCAAGACTTTTGCTCATCTTTTTGCCATCTGGTGCAAGAACATTTCCATTAAGCAAAATATTTTCCCATGGTTTTTTTCCTGTAATGCCAACTCCGCTACGATAAATTGTATAAAACGCCCAAGTACGAACTATTTCAACTCCTTGTGGCCTAAGCGAGTTTGGATATAATCTCGCAAACTTTTCTTTATCATCTGGCCATCCGCTTATGATTAAAGGCGTGATAGATGAATCGACCCAGCAATCGCAAGTGCTGGTCTCTGGTTTCATTTCTGCGCCGCATTTACATTTTTTTGCTTTTGTCTCCTTCTCAGCATAAAATGGCAGCTCGCTAAGCTCTGCTGGCAACGTTGCATTGCATTTTTCGCAATAATAAAATGGCAATGGCGTGCCGAATACTCGCTGGCGTGAGATCACCCAATCCCATTCCGCACCTTCTACCCAGTCTATCAAATAAGAAATTCCAAAATCAGGAAACCACTTAACTTCATGCGCAAGTTCTTTTATTTTTTTTCCAGTTGTTCTTATATCTGCGAACCATTGCTTGCTCGGAATCAATTCTACTAATGTTTTACATCTGTCATGAACTTTTACTACTTGCTTAAGATTTTTCTTTGCAATAATCTTTCCTTCTTTTTCCAAAATTTCGACAATTTTCTTTTTTGCTTCTACGGCTTTCAGTCCATCCAGTTCTGCAATGCCTGTGTTTCTCATTTTTCCAAATTGATCAATGCAGCTAATGAGTGGAAGCTTATACCTGTGCATCCATACTACGTCCATCTTGTCTCCAAATGTACAGACCTGCAAAATTCCTGTGCCAAATTCTTTATCAACTTCTTTATCTGAAATTATTGGAACTTCTTTTCCAAGCGCAGTTCGTGCTTTTTTGCCAGATAATTTTTTGTAGCGATCGTCTTCTGGATTGTACATAACTGCGACGCAAGCTGGGATTAACTCTGGACGAGTAGTTGCGATGATTAAATCCTCGCCATTTGGACCAATAAATTTAATATCATATATTATTCCGTCTTTTTCCTCGTCATCAAGCTCTGCCTTTGCAATTGCTGAAACGCATTTTGGACACCAATAAACAGGATACTCGGCTCGGTAAACTAGCTTTTTATTGTACATTTCAATTAACGAGAACTGAACTTTTTTATGATATTCCGAATCCATTGTTCTATACTCAAATCGCCAATCGGGGCTAAACCCCATTTCAATCATTTGCTGCTTCATTCTTGCAATAAATTCGTGAGTCCATGTAATGCATTTTTCGCGAAATTCTGCTGGTTTTAGCCTGCCGAATTTTTGCTCGACTTTTACTTCTGTTGGAAATCCTTGACAGTCCCAGCCTTGCGGATAATAAACATTAAACCCGTTCATTCTTTTGAAGCGTGCGACAAAATCAAAATAGCTATAGCTGAGTACATGGCCCATGTGCAACTCGCCACTTGTAAATGGAGGTGGAGTATCTATGGAATATAATAATTTTTTCTTATCTTTTTCATCAAATGAATAAATGTTATTCTCTTGCCAGTAACTTTGCCATTTTTTTTCCATTGACTTGTCGAATCTTTCGGGTAACATAATGATCACTAAATCTGATAAAAATAAATATTCGTCGCAAATAGTTTTTAAATCCGATCATAAAAATTTATCTGATGCAGTTCCGAAAACTTGCTCATCTTTCGCCGCAACGCAAGCCATACCAGTTTCTTCTTCAATTTTCTTCGCTTCGTTGTCGGCAACAGGTATCATTTTCATACCCATATGCGAGAGGATCGCAAGCTTTGGCTTTGCAATGCTTACTATTTTTATAACATCAGCAGTTGCCATGTGACCCTTGTATTGATCATAAACCGGCTTTAGGCAATTTAAAATCAAATAATCACAGCCTCGATAGCTTTCTCCAATGCCATCATAATATTCTGTATCGCTCGTGTATCCTATTACTACACCTTCGATCCAAAGCTTAAAACCAAAACAACTCTTCTCATCATGCTTTGTTTTTATAAATTCGATCTCGAACTCGCCTTTTTTTGTTTTGATTTTTTTCTTTTCGCCCCAGTTGCCGACATAGGACTGCTCAACTAGGTTTTGGTGGTATAACGATACCCCCCTATCACCGCGAGTATCGCCTTCGAGTGTGTATTTACTACCGATCAATATTCCTCCTTTTTTTAGCGTGCTTCCTGACATTGCTTCTACTAGCAACTCAGCATCATTCACATGATCAACATGATAATGCGTCACAATAACTGCATCTAGATTGTGTAAGTTTTGCTTTAAGTGCAAGCTATGCAACAAAGCACCAGGGCCAGGATCGATATGAATGTTTGCTGATTTGGAATTAATTCGAAAACCACCTGTAGCACGTATTTGCTTAAGTAAATTAAACCTTCCGCCACCTGTGCCTAAAAATACAATTTCCATATGAATATAGTGTCGGATAATTAAATTTAAATACCTAAGTTTACAATCGGTCGGCTGGCGGAGCTGGTGAAAAGTCAGTGTCGACGCCTCCAAGTTATTGATTAGAGAAGCAACTAAAAACTGGAGAAAGTTGTCGAATGGAGTAATGTTACAGATTCGAAGAAATGCTTTTAATGATTAAGTAACTTATCAAAACATTTTAATATGGTTGTCATTAATATAGATGCATGACATTAGCAACTGCGGTAGCTGTTGCAACTGCTGCAACTTCTGGCCCAGCAAGACCAGCAACTCCTCGTTCTGTTCCCCTAGTTAGTGGTCCGAGAAGGACGAAACTCGATTTGTACTTTGTATTCACTAATTATAATAAAGACGATGTTTATGTTATGGCTTACAAGAGCGAAATTACTGATGGTGAAAAACCAGATATAACCCCAACCTCAAACCAGAGGTTAGTAAAAATTGTATCTTTTAGTGAAAGATTACTAAGACTAATGAGCCTGGCTGACTTACTTCCAAAAAACGAAACAATCGAAGTTCTTTTAGCGCAGCAACAATCTGCTAAAATACTGGGCAATGTTGCATTCACATATGCCATAGAAGATCTAGATAAAAATGGGAAACAGATGAATGGAGATGACGGAAAATTAAAAACAGAATTTGTTGAAGCGCTTTTTAAAAGAGATCAAGCTAGATTAGATGAAATAATAAAAAGTCAAGATATAGAGATCTGATTAAATAGCCTGCAGCTGTTCTACCATTCCACAAAATACACAGACATCATTTGCACTTGGCTCTTTGCATTGTTTGCAGTATTTCATTTCAAATTTTTCTTCACCTTGCAAACCTTTGCGAAGTGCTTTTTCAATTGCAAAAAAGCTATTGACAATTTTAAATTTAGTACCTGGATATTTTTCTTCT